>NZ_JBGJZU010000069.1:0-33873 GCF_041354475.1 Microcoleus sp. | reverse complement strand
CGCCTACAACGGGTACACCAACTCCAACGCCTACAACTGGTACACCAACTCCAACGCCTACAACTGGTACGCCAACTCCCACACCGACAACGGGTACACCAACTCCCACGCCTACAACTGGTACGCCAACTCCAACGCCTACGGGAACACCGCTACCGCCAAATTCGCCCACACCGACACCAACTCCCACATCTGCTGGCATCACCGTCTCCCCTACCAGCGGATTAATCACCACTAAAACAGGTGGCAAAGCCAAATTTACCATCAAACTCGATAGCCCGCCGATCGCTCCTGTAACTATCGGTTTGAAGGTTTCTCCTCAAACTCAAGCAGAAGGTAGTCTGTCCATTTCAGAAGTTATCTTTACACCTCAAAACTGGAATATACCCCAGGAGGTAACGGTAAGAGGAGAGGGTGGTGTGATCAATGCTAATGCGAACCGATCTTATACAATCGTTACCGCCCCTGCGATCAGCACTGACAGCAAATACTCAGGCCTTGATGCCTCTGATGTCAGTCTTACCAATATGTTTGTTTATTTAGAGACAAATCCCGAACGAAATTTTCCTCGGATTATTGTTGGGCCGACACAGCAATTGACTACCACAGAAGCTGGTGGAACTGATAATTTCAGCGTTGTCCTCACTCGCAAACCTATTGCTGATGTTTTCATCCCCATCAGGAGTGACAACACAGCAGAAGGAACAGTTTCTGTATCGACGCTGAAGTTCACTCCTGATAATTGGGATATAGCTCAGACGGTTACAGTCCAGGGTGTTAACGATAATGTACTTGATGGCGATCGCCCCTACAAAATTATCCTCGATCGGGCTATCAGCAACGACGATTTGGCGATCGGCAGCCCTGGAACTCCCAGATACTCACTTGTCGCTCCTCAAGATATCAGCGCCATCAATCTCGAACGCAATTACACTTTCAGCAAAATCAATACAGAAATCTCCAGTAATTTCAACGGCGGAGCAATTAGCCCTTGGGGAGACTACAACGGTGATGGGAAACTGGATTTTATCGCTGCGGGGGGTCTTAAGTCACTTACCAACTTCGGTAGCGCCGATAACTTCACGCGCACTTCGCTGTACCGGAACACAGGCAGTACATTTACTGATGACAGTGGTATAGGTTTAGATTTAGCTTCTGCCGCATCTTGGGGAGACTACGATAATGACGGCAAGCTAAATTTTGCGTTACAAACAGTAGGAAATGGCAGAATTCAGCAGCCACCTCCTCTCAAAATCTACGGCGGCGATGGATTCAACTCCCAACAGACAAGTTCCGCTGATAGTTCCCAAGCATGGGCAGACTACAACAATGACGGCAAACTCGATCTGCTTAATGCTACCCAGCAAAACTTCAGCATACTTTACCGCAACACCAGCAGCAGTTTTACGCCAGATACTACAGCCCAACTCCCCCGCGTTTCTAATAGTTCGGCTGCATGGGGAGACTATGACAAAGACGGCAAACTCGATCTCCTGCTAACGGGCAATAGTGTCTCAGGCAAAATAACCAAGCTGTTTCGCAATACTGGCACTGGGTTTACGGAAGATACGACTGCTGTCTTGCCCGGTGTTTCTGATGGTTCGGCTGCTTGGGGAGACTATGACAATGATGGCGATTTGGATATCTTGCTTGCCGGCGATAGCGTTTCAGGGCAAATAGCCAAAGTTTACCGCAACACTAACAACCGCTTTAGCGAAGACACAAATGCCGTATTGCCCGGTGGCAGTTTTGCAGCTTGGGGAGACTACGACAACGATGGCAAATTGGATATCTTGCTCAACAGCGAATTGGACAACAAGTTTTACAGCCAAATTTACCGCAACACTGGCAGTGGCTTTAGCGAAGATCCCAACGCTGGACTGACTGGTGCGAGTTTTGGAGCTTGGGGAGACTATAACAGTGACGGCAAATTGGATATTTTGCTGGGAAATCAAGTTTACCGCAGCAATACTGCGATCGCGAACACTCCTCCCACAGCACCCACAGAGCTATCAGCTTTACCTTTTGGTAGAAATGTGACTTTTAACTGGAACAAAGCAACGGATGCTCAAACTCCTGCTAATGGTTTAAGTTACAACCTACGAGTTGGCACGACACCTGGTGGCAGTGATATTCTCGCCCCGATGTCTCTCAATGACGGCACTCGGCAAGTTGTAGCGCTGGGTAATGCCAACCAAAACACCCAGTGGCAACTCAAAGACTTGTCTCCGGGGACCTATTACTGGAGTGTACAGGCGATCGACACTGCTTGGGCAGGTTCCCCTTTTGCCACTGAAGGGACTTTTACCACCGTCGCAGTCCCCAACCAACCGCCAGTCTTAACTAATCCTATATTGAGTCAAGGTCGTAACAAATTCCGCACCGACTTGAATTTGACTCTTGCTTCCAACACGTTTACCGATCCCGATCCAGGTGACAAACTCACTTACTCCTACTCAATAATTCCAGAGCCCATACCCAATGTCGGCCCCTTCATACCCAATCCTCTCGATTGGTTGGCCTTCAACCCCGATACCCGCACTTTCATTCCACCCAATTGGCTTCAGTTCGACCCAAATACACTGACCTTTAATGTTGATTTGAATGCTGGGAATGTCCCTTCACTATTCTATTTGCCAATTGAGGTGACAGCAACGGATAATGCTGGTGCCACTGCCACAGACTTTTTCCATCTGTACCGCAATGGTCTTTCTGGCATCGCAATTGACGGCTACATTTCAGGTGCAACCCTCTTCCTCGATGCCAACAAAAACGGCATCAAAGATACCAACGAACCCTCAACTATAACTAACAGCGACGGTAGCTTTAATCTCTACATCCCCTTCGAGACTTTCGACACCAACAAAAACGGAGAAATCGACCCCTCAGAAGGAAATCTAGTAGCCACAGGAGGCACTGACACCGCCACCGGATTACCCCTAGAAACACCAGTCACCGCACCACCAGATTCTAGTGTTGTCACCCTCCTAACCAGCTTAGTCGCCGACTTAACCGACAAAGGAATTGACCTAGAAGAAGCCCAATCTTTAGTCAAAGCAGCCCTTTCTCTCCCCGCTGAAGTTGACCTGACTAGCTTAGATCCAATCTTAGCTACCAACAACAACCAGCCAGGGGGAGTCCAAGTCTTAGCAGCAATGGTGAAAGTCCAAAACTTCATCACCCAAACAACCGCTTTGATTGACGGTGCTTCCAGTGCAGCCAATACCAATATTGTCAAAGCTGTTGTCAGTTCAATCACGAACCAAATTCAATCAGGTACAATTTTAAACCTCAGCAACGCAGCAGCCTTAGAACCCATCATTCAGCAAGCAGCCGCGAAAATCCAGCAGATTGACCCCAGTTTCAACAGTCAAAAAATTACCCCAATTACCTCGCAATCCGCGACAGTAATGGCAACAGCCAATCAACGCATTGATAGCGCCATCTCCAGCACAACAACATCAATTCCTCAAGCAGTTGCCCGCGTCCAACAAGTAGCCTTGGGCCCAACAACTCAAGATTTCAAAGCGATTGGTGCGGGAACTAAGACAATCGCCCAGGTAGTTACTGACAATACTGGTGCTGCTTTAGATAGCCGACTTCAAGCAGTGATATTGCCTGTGGGAATTGCCACTCCTATTATCACTGGCGATGCGGATTTGGGCAGCAATTCCCAGAATGCCATTAACGGTACAAATGGCGATGATACTCTGACTGGTGACAGCGCCAATAATGTGTTGATGGGCATGAAGGGCAATGATTCCCTCGATGGTGGTACTGGAAATGACAGTCTTTTCGGCGGTAAAGGTAGCGATACTTTGCTCGGAAATAGTGGTGATGATGCCTTGTTTGGCAATCGCGGTGCTGACATTTTGAATGGTGGCGATGGCAATGATATTCTGCTAGGCGGTAAGGGTGATGATTTGTTGACTGGCGGCTTGGGAAGTGATACTTTGACAGGTGGTGCTGGCAATGATAAATTCTTGCTATCTACCAATTCAGGTATTGACACCATTGATGATTTTGAAGTTGGTAAAGACTTGTTAGTATTGGGTAGCGGGCTGAGTTTTTCGCAATTGGCTATTGTCCAAAATAGCGGTGCAACTTTCATCCGCATTGCGCAAACGGGCGAAACTTTAGCGGCTCTTAGTGGAGTTTCTGCTAGCAGTATCAGTGCAGTTAATTTCGGGTTAATTTGAGATTGAATTTAGCCATAAATTAGTTACTACTAATACAAACCTGCGCTAAATTTGCAGCTAATATTGTATAGCAATCGCTCAGACAATGAAGGCGATTTGCTATACAATATTAAAGTGTACGCCTGCTGGAAGCTGTCTTAAACCATAGGTAATATCTCATGATTTCTTTCTCTAAGTTAGGAAACTACGGAAGACTGGGCAATCAATTATTTCAATACGCATTCCTGAGAACAACAGCACGACGTCTGGGAACTCAATTTTTTTGCCCTAAGTGGGATGGTGATGATATCTTCAACCTGAAGGACGAAGGTGAGCGTGCTAGCGCACCCGCCGGGATTGTTCATTATTTCGACCCTCATCCTGAAGCGGGCTTTACACCGGCAGCGCTTTCAATAGGAGACCACACTGAAATGCAAGGTTTCTTTCAATCTGAAAAATATTACTCAGACAAGCAACTTGTACGTGAGTGGTACACTTTCAAGAACGAGATTGTCACTGAGGTAAAAAAGCTCTATGGCGACATTTTGCAAAAGGATTGTGTTAGCTTTTCGCTCCGCCTCGATACCGACTACGGCAATACCAGAGAATATTTCCCGCTTTACCCGCTTTCTTTTTACAAGAATTCCTTAAGTGCGATCGAACCCAAAGGTTCGATTCTTGTGTTTTCCGATCGTCCAGATTTAGCCAGAGAATTTTTGCGTGACATTAAAGAGCATGAATTGATCTTTGTAGATAACCTGAATGCTCCTCAGCAGCTTTATTTAATGACCCTATGTCGAGCTAATGTGATTACTAATTCCACTTTTTCCTGGTGGGGTGCTTGGTTGAACCCGCACCCACAGAAAATAGTAGTAGTTCCGACAGCGTGGTGCCGCCCAGGGGTGCCCAACCCGGTTGAAGGTATTCTCTGCGATGATTGGGTCAAGCTACCAGGCACTAATCCTATCTTAGATAACTTTCAAGTCTGGAGAGTCAGACACCCCATCGCGACTGTCAAAAGGCTGTTGACTCGTTTCCAAAAATAAATACTAATTTCTATCCCAGGATGGAATCGATCGAACTTTTCACAAGTTCGATCGCACTTTTCCTCATCAACAAACCGCCACCAGCCCAAATTCTGTAATCGCAGCCTCCGGGCCTACCAAAGAAACATAGGGTTCTACGAAAAATTTCCTAGCAGCATCCCGCGCTTCTGAAGCTGTCACCTGGGCAATTTCTGCTTGGAATTCTTCGTCAAATTTAATTCCCAATCCCAAGGTTTCGTACCAGCCTACAACTTGAGCAATTTGGGAATTAGTCTGTTTTCCTAAAGCATATTGACCGAGGATTTTGTTCTTACAAGCTTGCAATTCCTCGTCATCAAGTTGGGTATTTGCTAGTCGATCGACTTCTGTACGCAATCCATCAAAAGCAGTCTGTGTATTTTCCGGGGCCGTACCCATATACACCACAAACTGTGCCGCATCTAACCGCGTCGCATACATCGAGGAAACATCGTAAGCCAAACCTCGCTTTTCCCTCAATTCCACAAACAATCGACTCGACAAACCATTTCCCAAATAACTATTGAGCAACTTCAGCGCTGCGTAGCCAGTATCTTTTACTGCTGGGGCCAGGTAGCCCAACATCACCACTGATTGCTGGGTTTCTTGGGGCTTCAACGCCGATTTCGGGTGGGGGATGATGGGGGGTAAGGTTAAAGTGGGTAGCGGTGTTGCTGGCGCTTTCCAGTCGCCAAAAATGCGATCGACTAGGGCGATCGCATCTGCTGTGGATATTCTGCCGGCGATCGAAATGACTACATTATCCGGGCGGAAATAGGTTTTGTGAAACTTTTGGAGATCGGTTCGAGTCAGGTTGGACATGGTATCTTCCGTGCCCAAGGTAGAGAAAGCATAGGGATGATCCTGATACATTGTCTGCCGCAGTTGCTCAAACGCGATGGAAAATGGTTGTTCTTTTTGCGATCGAATTGCTGATATAGCAATGCGACGTTCTAGTTCCACTTCTGCTTCTGGAAAAGTGGGCGATCGCATCAATTCACTCGCCAACTCCAAAATATCCGTAAAGTCGGCTGAAACGGTCTTCAAACTCACCAAAAAATAGTCGGAAGTTGCATCAGTACCCAACCTCGCTCCCACCGATTCTACACGTTCGGCAATTTCTAGGGAAGACAGGCGATCGGTTCCTTTAGTCATTACCGCCGACAGCAAGTGACACAATCCAGCTTGTTCCGGCTGTACCCAGCGACTACCCGCCCGTAGGAATATCCTAGCTGCAATAATATCTGCGGCTGGGTTTTCTGCTGCCAAGACAACGATACCGTTGTCTAAAACTGTGCGGTGGATTTCATTTTTCATTTTTAATTTAGTGGGAATTGGGAAACTGACTAATGACTAATGACTACTGACTACTGACTAATGACTAAATTGGTTTTAGCACCACGGCCGCATAGTGTTTGGGAGAAAGATATTGTCGAGCTAAACGCTGGATGTCTAATGGCTCGAATCCTTGAATTTTGGTTGGATAGCTCATCGCTAATTCAGCTTTGGCGATCGTATTGTAATACCCATAAAGACCAGCCAGTTGGGCTGGGGTTTCGATGGAGAAAGCAAAATCGTTGCACAGCAAACGCTTACAGCGAAGCAATTCTACCTCAGAAACCAGCTCAGACTGCAATTGCCAAAGTCGATCGCAAATCACACTTTCCACCCTTTCGACATCTTCCGCCGCCAACACAGCACTTATCGTAAATAAACTCGATTCCCGTTGTAAGGAAAAAGAGCTCTCGATCGCCTGTACCAATTGTAGTTCTTCCCGCAGTTCCCTGACTAAACGAGACGATCGCCCGTCAGCGAGCAACACCGACAGCAAATCCAAGCCACAAGCACTTTCCAATTGTGCTACTCCCGGCCCAGTCCAAGCCATCATCAGCCGTGCTTGTTCCAATCTAGGAAGATAAAGTTCCTGACGGCGCATCTCTACCAGTGGCGGTTCAGCTTCTGCTACCAACTTGGGACACTCCCACCTGTCGGAAAACTCCCCGAAAGCTTGGCTAGTCAAATCCATCGCCTGTGCTTCCTCAACTCCCCCAACTATCACCACAGTCATATTTTCTGGTTGATAGTGCGATCGATGGAAACAGCGCATTTCGTGAGGTGTTAGCGACATCAGCAACTCTTCTGTGCCCAATACCGATCGCCTGTAGGGATGGCACTGATAAACTGTTTCCATCATTGCTTGGAAACCCAGCCAATCGGGATCGTCTTGAGCTTGGCGGATTTCTTCTAGCACCACATCTCGCTCGCGATCGAATTCTGAATCTGGAATCGAAGCCCGCAGCAGCAATTCTGCTAGTGGCTGAGTAGTTTCTGCTAAATAACTTGCCGCCGCCGTGACATAAAAATGGGCGTAGTCGTGACTTGTCGCTGCATTAGTCACACCGCCACGATTTTCGATTATTTGGTCAAATTCGACCGGGGCGATCGAGTCAGTCCCCTTAAATATCATATGTTCTAAAAAGTGAGCCATTCCCGACCACGAATCCGGCTCCAGCGTTGCACCCGCCTTTACCCACACGTCTAGTGCGACCACAGGTGTAGCCTTCAGGTGCTGGTGAATGACCGTTAACCCGTTATTCAGCTTCCAGACGTTTGCTGGAAAATCTAAAGCAGTCAGGATTTGAGACAAGCTAATTATTCTTAAACTTTAGTTAATATTAGCGCTTTACAGATGGGCGATCGGGGTGCATTGATACAAAACTCAGTTGACTGTTGTCAGTTGACTGTTGTCAGTTGACTGCGCCGCCCTGAGCGTAGTCGAAGGGTTGACTGTTGTCTGTCAGGAAGTAATTTTTGCTTTTTTTAAACTACCTTGAGCCTTAATTTACTACCATTTTTTAGTTTAAAAGTCAATAGGTTGTGCGAGATATTAATGAATCAGTCGGGAGAAAGAGGGAATTATCAGCATATTTCAATACCTTTAAAAATAAGAACACGACAGAATTTCAGAGGAGAACAGACCAATGGTAGCTACCCTTGAAGACACCAAACGCCAAGCGATCGGCATGAAATTAGCAGACATGAAAGCACTGCAAAAGTTGCTCATCGCTAACGAAGAAATGTTTATCAAATCCTGCAACGATGCCGAACTGTGCGATCGCTTCCGGGATATGCTTGAGGACGATCGCAAAAACATGGGCGTATTAGAAACCACGATCGTTCAATATGGAATTCAATCTGAACCACAAGAAACCACCACAGAAATGATTGAAGCAGTTCAGAAACTCATGAAAGGTTCTGAACTAACCATGTTTGAAAAAGTAAGTCAGCACGAACTCCTCAAACACAAACAAACAATGGCCGGCCTGTTAGTTCACAAAGCCGCCCAAGTAGTTGGTGCCGATATCGAAGCTGCCATTACCCCCCTCAACACAGTCAACTTTGAAAACCGCGCTCACCAAGAACAACTCAAAGGAGTTATGGAAATCTTGGGAGTGCGCGAACTAACTGGAAAAGACCCTGAACAAGGCGTTTGGGCTCGCGTCCAAGACGCGATGGCTGCGATGAGCGGCATCATCGGCGGTGCTGTCACCCGCACCAAAGATGAAATGAACATCACCGAAATCATCACAATGGATCACCGCAAAGTCGATACCCTATTTATGGAAATCGAAAAAACGGACAATCCGCAAAAACTGCAAGAATTCTTTGGTCAGTTGTACAAAGATTTAAGCGTGCACGCCGAAGCAGAAGAACAAATTGTTTACCCAGCAGTTCGCAGCTATTACAGCGACACTCAAGAACTATATAATGAGCAAGCCGAAATGAAGCAAATGCTCTCACACATTAAGACTCTCAGCCCTAGTGCTACTGCTGAATTCAAAGCTCAAATTGAACAGCTAAAAACAGCGGTGAAGGCTCATGTGAAAGAAGAAGAAAACGATATGTTCCCTCAAATTCGCCGCAACTTCAGCGAAGCCCAAATGGAGCAAATGGCTACTCAATTCAAGGCAGCTAAAAGCACTTTGCAGCAAGAAATGGCTGGCTAATTGAGCATTCAGACATAATAGAGGACACGGCAATGCCGTGTCCCTACAGTATCATTTTCGGTAGGGACACGGCAATGCCGTGTCCTAATTTCTAACAATTCCGATGCCAACGAAACAGTATTATTTTCGGTAGGGACACGGCACTGCCCATTGGTGTCAACTTAACGTCAAATGTAGTCAGAGACTTCTGTTTGACTCTTAGATTTCGATCCCCCCTAGCCCCCCTTAAGAAGGGGGGGACAAGAGTCCGATCAAAGTCCCCCTTCTTAAGGGGGATTTAGGGGGATCTAGACTTTGCCTAAAAGCGATATTTATCAGGGATTTCAGGCTTAAGTTGACACTAATGGGCACTGCCGTCTCCTAATTTCTAACAATTCCGATGCCAACGAATTTGATATCATTCATCCAAAATATCAAAAAACCCGCCCTCCAAGTTGTGGTTTATGTGTAGTAGGGGCGGGTTCCACAAACAATCTTTGTCACTCATCCAAAATCTCAAAAAACCCGCCCTCCGAGAAAGAAAGAGGGCGGGTTTATATGAATTGTGAGTTTTTATCAAATATTTTCTGTAAAACCCGCCCCTACCACCATCATCCAAAATCTCAAAAAACCCGCCCTCAACAACCATAGGTTAGGAGAGGGCGGGTTTATCTAAAAAAAGCTAACTGCTAATAGTTGAATCTCAAACTAGAGACTCAACTTAACATTACAAACTTAAACCAATCTGAGAATTAGCAGGAGCACCTAACAGTGGTTCCTTCTTATCTTCAGTCAACACGAAAGTTGGTGCATTCACTGTGGAGCTCAAGCTGGTGTTATCAACAAAGCTGATACCTGCATTTTCATCTGCGACGATCAAGATGGTATCAATGCTGCTGGCCTTAACCGTAGCATCAAGTCCACCTTCAGTCAGAGGATCGAAATCGCTGCTAGAAACACTCCTTGCTGTACGAACTGGCGAAGGCACTGTGTTCGGACCAGGCACATTAAAGTTAACCGGGTTAGGACCTGTTGGGATGGGGAACGGGTTGGGAACAGAAGCCACGTTGAAGACTTCCAAAACCGAGTAATTAGCCGGAGACAAATCGGTAAAGCGAGCAATACCTTGGGCATCAGTTCTGACTAGCGGTTCGCTGGCGGCATCATAACGACCGTTCCGGTTCAAATCCAAAGTAAATGGAACACCTTCTAGAGGAACTTCGTTCGCATCTCGTACACCGTTGCGGTTATCGTCCCGGAATTTAGGAACTAACAAATCATAGCGGCGAGAGTTACCGACCAAAGCACAGGTAAAGGTTTGATTAGCACCGAGAACAACATCCACAGGTTGAGTTGTTTGGAAATAACCAGGAGGAGTTACTTCTCGAATCTTGTAATTACCAGGGGCTAAATTGTTGAATGCAAAGGTACCAAACTGATTGGTCGTAGTAGTCGGTTCTGTTGACTGCAACTGACCATCGCCATTGGTATCGAGAAAAATGGTGACACCAGCAATTGCGGGTTCATTTCCGTCTCGATAGCCGTTGAGGTTAAAGTCCTCGAATTTGCAACCAGTGATGTTGCTGTTGGGTGTGTTGGCAAAAGTAACGTTGGCATCCTGAGTGCTCAGAGTCACCGGAACGCTAACAGGTGTAGAAGCCGAGAAATTTGCCGGTACTACTTCCCGCACTGTGTAATTGCCCGGTGCCAAGTTGGTAAATGCTGCTCTCCCTTGGGCATTAGTCTGTAGTTGTGCTTCTCCGGCGTTGGCAACCCCATCATTGTTGGTGTCGAGGAACACAGTAACACCACTGATAGGTGCTTCACCCTGAGTTGGTTCGTAGCGACCGTTGGCATTCAGGTCATTGTATTTGAAGATATTGATGTTGGGTCGAGTGTTGCCCACAGGACTATTGGTGTCATTGCCAGCATTAACCCCCACAGGAGAAAACGTCAGTGACGGTGAAGGGTTACGCGCTGGTAAAGTGTTTGTTGGCGCTGCAAAAATCGGCCGCTCACCAGTTGTTGCAATGGATCTTTCCCCGACCTGTTGGGTGCCGTCACGGTTAGTATCTACGAACTTAGGATCGTTTGGCTTCAGTGTATAGGTTGAGTCTGCTACAATCAGCGGTTGCTCTTTGCTGATCGTACCCTGGAATCGTGCTTGTGGGCCAGGTGCCGAAACCACAACGGGGTTAGGAGTAGTTGCTACTGGAGCATTCAGGTTCCCAGGAGCACTACCATCTGGCAATGTGGCTGGAAAAATTTCCAATACTGGGTAATTGTTGGCTCGCAAATCCTTGAAGGTAGCGACTCCGTTGACATCGGTGAGTGCAATGGGTTCAGTGGTTGAATCCCAGCGACCGTTGTTGTTTAAATCTAAAATGAAAGGTACGCGAGCAATGGGGGGTTCCAAAACTCCATTAACCACATTTCGGGAACCGTTGCGGTCTATGTCTCGAAACTTGTTAATTTCAATTTGATAAAGCGGGGTGTCACCAACTTGAGCGCAGGCAAAAGTTTGGCCAGCAGCTACTGTTACATCTAGTAGCGGAATGTTATTAGGCGGGGTGCTTTGGAGAAAATCCCTTGTTTCTAAGGGTTCTGCGTTGGTCGCATTCACTTCTACTCCATTGGCATTGGCAGGAACTGCTGGTCTGATCCGTTCTTCCCTAACTTTGTAGGTTCCCGGTGTGACGTTGAAGGACCATGCACCGTTTTTGTCGGTGAGGGTGTTAAGTTCCCCTGCATCGAATTGCCCGTTGGGGACGCTACCGTTGCTGCCATCGAGATATATTCTGACATTTTTAATGCCCGGTTCATTCCCATCTCGGAAGCCGTCCCCATCTAAGTCCAGATATTTGCATCCAACGATCCGGCTACCTGTAACTGTGGTGTTACCAAAGAAAACGTTGACATTGCTGTTTCCAACGTTAACAGCGAGGGGGTTGGGAGTAGTAGGGCGGGAACCAGCAGGTACTGTTTCGGTAATTACGTAATTCCCAGGAACAAGATTTATGAATGAGAACCCACCGTTAGCGTCTGTCAGGACGGAGATATCTCCGTTAGCTGCGTTTAGTTGGCCGTTACTGCCGATGGCTGGTTCGAGGAGGATGGGGATGTTTGCTAGACCTGGTTCATTGGACTGCCGGATACCGTCGGCGTTCAAGTCATTGAACTTGATCCCTAAAATTGCCGGACCAGCATTCCCAACCACAACTGGCTGTAATTGAAGGGCACTGCGTAGCTCATTATCTAATTCTAATTCCATGATTTCTCCTTCACACCTAAATCCACGTAAATTACAGACTATTGTATGGGTTTGTCAATGACCAACAGCTTTTGCTGATAGCTGACAACCGCTATTCGATTTTACATAGGTCTGCGCTTGAGGCAATGTTCCGTTCTGTGAAACTTACTCCAACCTACTGATTGTAAGCTGAAATTCACTTCCTGCTTCACTCTGGGGAGTCGGCTCCTACCAGTCCACAGGCTTAACATCAGGCAGAACTTGCCTTACTTTTTCCAACGAGGCTTTTCACACAACAAGGCTTTAAGCTTTGTCGCTGGCAATTATATCAGGTTTTGAAGAACCGTGGTAATTTGAGCGCAATTTTTTAAGAATTGCGTGCCCAGTTCCTCTTCCCCTAGACCACTAATTTTTCTATCTTTAAAATGGCTAAGACTCTCTCAGAATCTTGCTCCCAATCTACAACCAAGCTTCGGGGTTCCCGGAACTCTGGCTTGAGTGTTAGAGGTTGCCAACAATAGAGTATCACGCGATCGGGATTTAATGTGTTCCTGACTTTTTACTAGACATCTCCTAAAAAGCCTGGATCGAACAGGCAGGATGCCTGTTCCACAATAATTATGGGAGATGTCTACTGCGGTTTGCGACTGCTAACTCGTGCAGCGGTTTCCCCCTCAAATTGCGGTATTTTTCATTGACACTCCCCACCCATAGAATGCGGGGGATTCTTCTCTCACAGGCTCGACTCTAGACCGATATTACTATCGATCCCCGATAGAACGCCTCCAGAAGCAGTTTTACTCACGGGCTGCCCGACCGCAAGGATACCTCTGTCTCTAATTACTTGTGCTGCTGCTGTATCGCGATGAGTGGTGTACCCGCACGACTGACAACTATGGATACCGATCGCCCCCATTGTCAGAGATGAGTCACCGGTCGCCCAATTAATTTTGTCATTGGTATTGACAATTTGGTTGATTTGTGAATAGGGTTCCCGACTGACATTCTGTGGGTCAAAGCTAGCAAGAGCGCCTAAACTGGCAATTGAGCGATCGATCGCCAAATAACTGCTTTGATAATTACCATCTTCCTGACTCAAAAGCCAACTTTCTGCCAACCTTTCGCCGCTTGCAGACACATCGTCTCCATAGCCGTCAGTCCCCGTGAGCAAGTCACCTGGGAAAGACATTGCTAACCTTTCCACAGCATCTCCCGTCAACAAATCAATGCTGCTAGCCCTGACATCCGTAGAAACTGTCACCACAGCCAAGGGAGTAGTTTGAATAAAACCAGGTGGCGTTACTTCCCTGAGAACATAAGTACCCACAGGAACATTGCGGAAACTGTAGCCACCTTGGGAGTCAGTAAAGGTACTTGCTTCCCCTGGTTCTAAACTGTTGTTGTTATTCAGGTCAATGTAAATTTGGGTATTGGGAATCGGCGGTTCCCCCGGATCGATACGACCGTTAGCATTAAAATCATTGAATTTGAAACCGCTAATCGTGCCGGTAGCAAACACATTCCCAAAGCTGAGATTAGTGGCGTTAGTACCGTTAGTGACAAATATCGGAGTAGGATTGGGCGTAGTTTGCCGAAAACCGGGCTGCGGAACTTCCTTCACTAAATAACGGCCTGGGGGCAAATTGATGAAAGAAAAATTGCCCTGGGGATTAGTGATAGTGGAAGGCTCATTGGGCTCTAGCCTGTTATTGTCGTTGAGGTCGATGTAAATCGGCCAGTTGGCAACTTTGGGCTCCGTTGGTTCGTAGATACCGTTGGCGTTGAGGTCGTTGAATTTGAACCCACTGATGCTACCAGTGGGAAAATTGTTCCCGAAATTGATGCCGGCTGCGTTAGTACCGCCCGTAATCTCGATCGCGCCAGGATTAGGCGTAGTCTGTACCCATCCCGGTTGTTGGACTTCCCTCACCAAATAGTTGCCGGGGTCAACATTTATAAAATTATAGCTGCCATCGGGTTTTGTCAAAGTATTCGGTTCGCCAGCGTCCAGCCTGCCGTTTCTGTTGAGGTCAATATAAATTTGCCAGTTGGCTAAGGGCGGGTCCGTCGCATCTCTGATGGCATTGAAATTCAGGTCATTGTATTTGATGCCACTGATGTTGCCGACAAAAAAAATATTGCCAAAATTGACATTGTTAATTGTGGCGTTGGAAGTCACAGTAATCGGGCCTGGGTTGGGCGTGGTTTGCCGAAAACCGGGCTGCTGGACTTCTCTCACCAAATATGTATCTGCCGGAATATTGACAAAGGCGTAATTACCTTGCAGGTTGGTCAGTGTCACAGGTTCGCCACCGTCGAGCCTGTTGTTGCGGTTGAGGTCGAGGTAAATTTGCCAGTTAGCTAGGGGCTGTTCTCCAGGGTCGATGTTGCCATTCCTGTTGATGTCGTTGAATTTTGTACCCGCGATCGTCCCTGCGTTGAAGTTGTTACCAAAATTGATGCTGGTGACATTTGTCCCGCTGGTGATGCCGATCGGTGGTGGGTTAGGCGTAGTTTGGCGAAAATTAGGTTGCTGAACTTCTCTAACTTGGTAGACGCCCGCTGGTAAGTTGGCAAAGATGTAGTTGCCTTGGCTGTTGGTGAAGGTGGAAGGTTCGTTAACATCCAACCTCTGGTTATTGTTCAGGTCAAGGTAGATTTGCCAGTTAGGCAGTGGGAATTCCCCAGGATCGGGACGGCCGTTGGCATTAAGGTCGTTGTATTTGTTGCCACTGATGGTGCCGACTTGGAAGTTGCCGATATTGACGTTGGTGATGTCTATTTGGCTGGCGTTTCTGGTGATATTGGTCGATTCGGACATGGTGTTGCTGGACCCAATGAACGCGGTTCAATGTCTGTTGTAGGGAAATCTAACAGTTTTGGGTGAAGCTGTCACGCATTGCTCCCCTAGTCCAGGAAGCAAGCGGGGCCAAAAACCCGGTTTCTGGGTGCATATCAGTCGCACAAATGCACGATTTTTCATAGAAACCGGGTTTTTTACATAAATTTTTTGCATAAATTTCATACCCGATGCCCAATGCCCAATTCCCTATTTTTCCAGATTTGATGTACGATCGCTACCAGTTTTGCAAAGGTCGAATTAATAATGTGCCGAAATCTAACAACAAGCTGGATTCACCCTCGCGAGATCAGGAGTTGGCTCCGAATCTGGAGCTTGTGCGGTTTAGTGGCAATTAGTTCGATCGCCCCTACTCCCGCTGTAGCACTCCCAGCAAATTCCCATGGGGATAACAGCAGCCACCTCATCGCTCAAACAGGTGTAATGGTTCGCCCCGCACTCAGCTTAGGCAGTCGGGGCTCGGAAGTGCGAGAACTGCAAGCTGCTCTGAAATTATTGGGATTTTACGATGACAATGTAGACGGGGTTTTCTCGCAAAGCACCGCCACCGCCGTGTCCAAGTTTCAGGAAACCGCGGGGGTTACTCCCGACGGTATAGTTGGTCAAGATACTTGGAATCGATTGTTTCCTGCGACTACCGGGGCGATCGCAGGTCCGATCGACAGCAACAATCCGGTAGCCGAAAATCCTCAGACTAACCCTGAGCCCACAGCAGCTAGTTTTCCGGTTTTGAAAAGAGGAATGCGGGGAACAGCAGTCAGAGATTTGCAAGAGCGACTGCGGGCCAAGGGATTTTTGCGATCGAGAGCTGACGGCGTGTTCGGCCGCGAAACCCAAGCTGCGGTCAAGGCTGCTCAGCGACAATCTCAACTAGCCGCCGATGGCATTGTTGGCTCTGCGACTTGGGCAGTTTTATGGCGATCGCCCTAAACAAATCGAGATGCTCCCTAGAGATATCTGATCCTCATCCTGAAAATGTTAACTTTAGTAAAGAAATTGATGTTTTGCCGAAAGTCTGTGTTAGTTTAACAACATGAAGGACAAAGCCAAGCAGCACAAACAACTTGGATTAAAGATTTGGAATTAGAGTATTTGTCCTCATCGTCTCTAGTTCTCAGGCAGCCCCTGAACCCTGTAGCTGATTAGCAAAGAAAGGTTGATGTGGCGATCGGATTGGTTAATTAGCTTAAAGCGATTGTAAGAATCGAAATTTCTTAAGCAAAACTTGCGATCGGACAGTCAAACACAGAAGTCTGAATAGACTCCACTAATAGCTAGCTCAGAGCAGAGTAGTTGCCAAAAAAGCCCACCTTTAGTTTGAGCAAGCTCAAAATAACTTGAATCAATTGAAAGTACAAACCTTTGAGGGTCTGGCATCCGACGTGCTAGACCCTCAACATTTTAATTGTTAGTTGATGCTTAGTTTTCCTATCAATTCCGGTTGTATCGGAATGATTTAACCGCGAAGGCGCGAAGTACGCGAAGGAAGAGAAGAGAGAGTTTAATACAGGATGATGAAGAGTGGATTTTATTTCACCTCAGTCACCAAGGCGTTTTGTTTATTGTTCCCTGGCCACGCGATCGCCTTTTGCATATCACAATACTGGTTATTTGTCAAATTAGGCAAATTTTGCGTTACAATTCTTAAATATTCAACTGGCATTTTTTGTCTATAAAAATGACTATTGACATTGGAAGAGTTGGTTAATGTTACGAATTTAGAAAGTTTCAGGGTTAAAAATCAAAATTAGTCATAATGCCCCTGGATTGTGAAAATCGTACCACAAGCCTCAAAACAAGTAAATAGGTAAAATAATTGAGAATGATGTCAATAATTTTGGCTGTCTTTAGATTTTCTTAAGATTTGGGGTGAAAAATTATATCGAACATTTAAAACTAAATCCGCTGTTTGATTGCTTTTGCTTATCTAACTAACTTGAGTTGGCCCGATCGCCCTCAACCCCTCAACAATATTAACTAGGGTAGATAAAACTTTTCCCCTATTTGTTATAATTGAGATTAAACGAAGTCGTTATGAGTTTGACTAAACAGCTATGACCACACAAACCGTAGAAAATCTAGTCATTATCGGCTCAGGCCCTGCGGGCTACACAGCAGCCATCTACGCTGGGAGAGCCAATCTCAAGCCCGTAGTCTTTGAAGGGTATCAAAGCGGAGGAGTCCCCGGCGGGCAACTGATGACCACCACAGAAGTGGAAAACTTTCCCGGCTTCCCCGAAGGTATCACCGGGCCGGAACTAATGGATCGGATGAAAGCTCAAGCCGTGCGTTGGGGTGCAGAATTATACACAGAAGATGTAACTTTTGTAGATTTTAGCCAGCGGCCGTTTACAGTGCGATCGGAAGATCGAGAAATCAAAACCCACACTATAGTAATAGCTACAGGCGCGACAGCCAAAAGGCTGCACCTACCAAGCGAAGAAAAATACTGGAATTTAGGCATATCTGCCTGTGCGATTTGCGACGGAGCTACACCGATATTCAAAAACGTAGAATTAGCAGTAGTCGGTGGTGGCGACACAGCAGCAGAAGAAGGAGTTTATCTCACCAAGTATGGTTCTCACGTTCATATGTTAGTCCGTTCGTCCTCCATGCGAGCCAGCAAAGCCATGCAAGACCGGGTTTTGAACAATCCCAGAATTACCGTGCACTGGAATACTGAGCCTGTGGATGTTTACGGCAACGGCAAGCTCGAAGGGATTAGAGTCCGAAATACCGAAACAGGGACAGAAAGCAATTTGCCCGTGAATGGGTTGTTTTATGCGATCGGTCATACTCCCAATACAGGTTTATTCCAAGGTCAACTAGAACTGGACAAAATCGGCTACATTAGGCCGAAACATGGCTCGGTAGAAACCAGTGTTGAGGGAGTTTACGCCGTTGGGGATGTCCAAGACCATGAGTTTCGGCAAGCTATCACCGCCGCCGGTAGTGGTTGTATGGGTGCGATGTTGGCAGAAAGGTGGCTTTCGGCTAAGGGTTTAACTCAGGAATTTCATCAAACTGAGTCGTCATTGGAGACTCCTGCACCTGTAGCGGAAACTCCCAGAGTGCGGGAAACTAGCGAGAATTTTGATATCAAACTGACGCGACACGAAGGAGCTTATGCTTTGCGGAAGTTGTTCCATGATAGCGATCGACTGATTGTAGTGAAATATGCTTCTCCTAGTTGTGGGCCTTGTCACAGTCTCAAGCCGATTTTGAACAAAGTCGTAGATGAGTTTGATGGCAAAATTCACTACGTGGAAATTGATATTGAAGAAGATCCAGAAATTGCGGAAAATGCTGGTGTGGTGGGAACACCGACGATTCAGTATTTTAAGGACAAGGCTCTGGTGACGGAGCTCAAAGGAGTGAAGCCAAAAAGCCAGTACCGTGAGTTAATTGCCAGTAATTTGTAGGTCTTGCTGCTTCTGTTTTGGGTCTTTTCTCAAGGCTGTGCTCAACGCCTCATATCCAATCCGGTAGCATCTGAATTATTCAGATACACTCTCGGACTCTGTGTCCTCTGTGTTCTCTGCGGTTAAATCATTCCGATCTAACTGGAAACGATATTACGGCATCAAAGGTTTAATCATATCAATTCCGGTTGTATCGAAATGATTTAACCGCGAAGGCGCGAAGGACGCAAAGGAAGAGAAGAGAGAGTTTAATACAGGAGGATGAAGAGAGGATTTTATATCACACCCGCCAACCCGCTACTGTCAACAGATTTGGAAGGTGCTCAACGCCTTACGGCATCAAAGGTTTAATCACAGTGAAAGCAAATCAGAAGAACGCCAATTAATGTGGTGCTCAACGCCTTACGGCATCAAAGGTTTAATCACGACTGGCTGGTGAAGAGTTCTTACCAACAAAAAGCGTGCTCAACGCCTTACGGCATCAAAGGTTTAATCACGTTTGGTCGATATTGTTTTTTGAAAGGCGTATTTGTGCTCAACGCCTTACGGCATCAAAGGTTTAATCACGGGTTGGTTTTAGCACCCCCAAACGCCATTACTACGTGCTCAACGCCTTACGGCATCAAAGGTTTAATCACAGTCCGCTTCCATGCTTGGATACCACCAGTGCTTGGTGCTCAACGCCTTACGGCATCAAAGGTTTAATCACAATTTAACGTTTGGAGCCGAGATGGAAAAAGATAGTGCTCAACGCCTTACGGCATCAAAGGTTTAATCACGTGTGAGCTTCTTGGCAACAGACAGCCATTCATGTGCTCAACGCCTTACGGCATCAAAGGTTTAATCACGGTATCGTCGAGGCAGGCAACGAGTTTATAGCGATGTGCTCAACGCCTTACGGCATCAAAGGTTTAATCACATCAAGTTCGCTTCAATTTTGGTCAAATTACTCAAGGTGCTCAACGCCTTACGGCATCAAAGGTTTAATCACTTTAAGTCAATCTTATACTTATTCTACTGCTATTCGTGCTCAACGCCTTACGGCATCAAAGGTTTAATCACAAAGGCTTCCCCCACTCATCCCTTGTGCAAACACGTGCTCAACGCCTTACGGCATCAAAGGTTTAATCACAGCGGTTCCTGAACCCCTTATATAGCAATGCCTCCTGGCCAGTTTTGCAAGCACCCCAGCACTCAAGGCACCCGGAGATAGCAATTATGCCAAAAAAGGTCATCACCACAGACATAGAGCAACCCTCAAAAGCTTACACAGCCTAGGTTCTGTCAAAATGCAAGCACCTCCTCGCCGGTTCGAGAGGCCTCAAACCCAATCAGGTAAAGGTTTTGAGCCTCATAAAAGCCTAGTTGAGTTCTCCACAACCAGAGGTGCTTGCATTTTTAGGAATATCATAGGAGCTTCCATCAACAGGCCTAGTACCAAAACTATTTTAAGCCACAATGGCTTCAACACATCAGCGATCTCAATTCTTCTCTTCATCGGAATAGGAACTTGTCTCAGATATTTCTCTGTGTTCTGGAGCGTCCTAGGTCCGGTTAAATCACGATCGCGCAACCGGAAACGAGCCGATCGACGCTATTCTATTTGAGTAGATGGAACTGTTTCCCAACTCCCAATTCCCAATTATTAATTATGGCTCAAGGCAGACTCCGACTACCGAGATTTCTCAACCTTGCGGCACCCTCAAACCTGTCAATGAAAATGATGTGGGTAGGTTTGACAATCACCGCTGCGTTTGTATTGATTGCCACCTTCAGCCCAACCCTACAGACTTGGGGATGGCTGCAAAATCCTACAGATGCCTTAATCAATCCCATCCATGAACCGCCTTCAGCAACCTATTGGTTTGGGACTACCCGCAGTGGCTATGATGTTTTTTCTCGAACGCTTTTTGCTTCTAGGGCTGCTTGGCAAGTGCTCATTCTGGCTACGGGTTTGAGTGTGTCGATCGGTGTACCCTTGGGATTGGTTAGCGGTTATTTAGGTGGCAAACTCGATCGCATCCTGTTGTTTTTAATGGATACAATTTATACTTTGCCGGGATTGCTACTGTCTTTAACCCTAGCTTTTGTAGTGGGGAAAGGAGTTTTGAATGCTGCGATCGCCCTTAGCATTTCCTACATTCCTCAATACTACCGTGTTGTCAGAAATCACACCACCAGCATCAAAACGGAACTATTTGTTGAAGCCGCTAGAGCTATGGGGGCTGATACTTGGACAGTCCTTTCCCGCTATCTGTTTTTGAACGTGATTCAGAGCGTACCAGTGTTGTTTGCGCTCAATGCTGCCGATGCGATTTTAACCCTAGGAGGTTTAGGATTTCTCGGTTTGGGACTTCCTGAAGAAACTCCTGAATGGGGACATGATTTGCGTTTAGCCCTGGATGCACTACCTACAGGAATTTGGTGGACAGCTTTGTTTCCCGGTTTGGCTATGACTTTAATGGTAGTAGGATTGTCTTTTGTGGGAGAAGGATTGAATGAGTTTGTTAATCCTAAACTGCGGAATCAATAATCATTTTCCTCTAGCACAACCTCAAACAAACCAACACCCAGGCTCCCGACTTCTTAAAAAAGTCGGGAATTTAACAGACTATTTATTAAAGAAACAGACACTATAATTCAGGATGTGAAATGAAAAATATTCCTCGTATAGAATATCTCAAAGTCCAAAATTACCGAGCTTTACATAATCTAGAACTTAAAAAAATTACTCCCTTAACCGTCTTCTTAGGACCAAATGGGAGCGGAAAATCAACTATTTTTGATGTTTTCGCTTTCCTGTCTGAATGTTTTATCGAAAGCCTAAGAAAAGCATGGGATAGACGAGGCAGATTTCGAGAATTACGTACCAGAGACAGTACAGGCTGTATCATCATTGAATTAAAGTATCGAGAAACATCAAAATCACCGTTAATCACCTATCATCTCGCCATAGATGAAGAAAACAATCGTCCTTTTATCGCTGAAGAATGGCTACAGTGGAGACGAGCAGGTCAAGGTAAACCTTTTCGATTTTTAGATTTCAAAAAAGGCGAAGGACAAGTCATTAGTGGCGCAACTCCTGATGAAGAAGATGAAAGGACCACCGAACAACTAGCATCGTCTGAATTATTAGCAGTAAATACATTAGGACAATTTGCCAAACATCCCCGCGTCAGTGCTTTAAGGCGGTTTATTACAGGTTGGTATTTATCTTATTTAACCGCAGATAATACCCGCAGCCTTCCCGAAGCAGGTGCACAGGAAAGATTGTCCCCCACTGGTGACAATTTACCCAATGTTATTCAATATCTAAAAGAACAACATCCCCAACGGTTAGAAGAAATACTAAAAACCCTTTCTGCTCGTATTCCACGCCTGGAAAAAGTCGAGGCTCTTGTCATGCAAGATGGCAGACTTTTGTTGGAAATTAAAGATGCTCCTTTTTCTCATCCCATTTTGGCAAAATATGCCTCCGACGGTACGTTAAAACTCTTAGCTTATCTAACAGTATTGTTTGACCCCAATCCCCCGCAATTAGTTGGAATAGAAGAACCAGAAAATTATTTACATCCGCGTTTATTACCTCAAGTTGCCGAAGAATGTCGTTCTGCTTCTGCTAATACTCAATTAATGGTAACAACCCATTCTCCTTTTTTTGTGGATAGTTTAAAACCAGAAGAATTATGGGTATTATATCGAGATGAAAAAGGTTTTACTCAAGCAAAAAGAACCGCAGATATGCAGGGAGTAAAACAATTTATGGATCATGATGCATTACTTGGTTCGCTGTGGATGGAAGATTTTTTTGAGGTAGGAAACCCCCTCAAAAATGCGGGTGCTCCTCAATAGGTGAAGATCGAGAAGATTGTCTAAAATTAAAAAAGCAACTAGAAGATATAGCAATATTAGCCGGATTAATTACTAAATATATGAATCCTGAATCAAATCGCTCTAAAAGCTTCCAAGTCTTTTGTCAAGGTTTATTAGAAAGTATCGATAGTTCCCAGGTATAATCAACTTTACAGACAATTGCCGATCGCACTGTTGCTGAGCTAGGATCGCGATCGATGATTTAGAGGTCATGCTTTCGGAGGACAAGTAGTAAAGAAATGTAACAAAAATTCCCTCGATCGCGCCACCGCTCGATCTCTCAACCTCCTTAACCTCATCCATTAGCCAGCGATCTGTCTACTTTACCAGGCGATCGCTCTGATTCCAGATAAATGGGCAATTTTACCTAAAATTTAGGAAGCTTCTTAATCGAATCTTTACATTTTGACTGTATTTTTAAAGTAACAGTGAATTTATACTGACGGAAAATTTACAATTGTGTGGATTCTGAGAGAGTGCGATCGCGTAAGTATGTGGCGAAAGTCAAAAAATCCTGGAAGAGTTGAGACCGGAGAGTGACAAGGGGAGCTAAGTATCAGTAAAATGTATCGACATAATTTTGACTATTGACGAGACAAACTTGTGTTCAACTGCTTAAATGAGAATATGACGTTAATAACTTAATGTGATTTAACGTTAAATTTTGACCCAATTTCTGAGATTTGAGCTAACTTAACAAAGAAAGCCCCTGTTGCACTACTAAACCCGCAACGCTTCATTTGGGGTAATTTTCGGTCTCTAATCCAGAGTTGCCGAGTCACAACTAAAGCTACAAGCTTTATTCGATCGCGGATTTAGAATGATTCAATTTAGGGAAACAGGGTAAAGATGGGTGCATCTATACGGATTACATTAGCCGGAATTCCGGTCAGTCAAAAACTGTCTGCTCGGTGTCTGGACGGCTACGCCGCAGTCGTTCACCCACATACTCGCCGAAAAACACGCCAATCTCAAGTTTCAAAGTTCTTGTGGGCGATTCTGAGGATTTAACCCAATCAGCCCTTAGTGCGTATTGTTAAGCTAAGCTGACAAAACTTGGGTAGTTCTGACAAAGAATGGAAAATATCTTCCAATTTTTGTGAGAAAGGCTACAATCGGAAAGGTCTTTGCAAGATCCAATACTGAACTGTTTGGTGCTTCGATCCAAAACTTTTGCGTTTTGTGCAGCAGACGGGCATCCAAGAAGGCCGCAACTAGCCGTCCAACTGCGATGTCTGGCTACCGGAGTGAAAGCAGCAGGCGAACCAAAAGTTCGACACCTGGAAAACAAAAGTTAAAGGGTTCCGTCCAAGGAAACTTGTACGGGTAAAAATTAGAAGTCCAAATTAGAAAAGTTAGTATTTCCCGAAGTGCCTTCCCTCGGCTCTGTGGTTAGAGCTTTTAGGCAAAATATCGCAGAAAGTGCGATAACAGATTGCGAAGGAAACAGCCAAGCACTCAATTCGAGGTCGCGACAATCATGTCTGCTATGGGCGAGATACTCGACAAAACTGGATAACCAGCTCAAATCTGTACAGAGATATCTCGGTTAGGTCTAACCACAGTCTAGGTTAAGAAGGTAACAACACCCTGTGGGTACATGGGGGAATCCTTACTCAGTAACTACCAGTTAAATATCTTGATTTAGCAAAGGAAGTGCTGGTAGCTTGAGAAACGTTCTTAACATTACCCAAACAAAAATCCTCCGATGATGCGAGGCTCGATCCGATCAAAATATTTCTTGTAGACAATAACTGGCAGACAAAAAATCCCACTCTTTCTGGCTGTGGGAATGTCAATACTGGCTAAGTTGTCTAAACTACAAACAGACACTATTCGACTGTTATTTATTCTTCAATTCAGGAGCATGAGGAAGGCGGCATGATCCAGGCAAACACCGTACTCGAAACCAAAATCAAACCCCAAATGGAAACTATCGAGTTGCTTCGGAACACCGAAAGCGTTCTACCTGAGAGCGAGTTGGAACTATTTATCGACGACGAAGACGATCGAGAAGATTTTCTAGATACTCAATCTGAGGAAGACGACACTAAGTCTGGCAAAGGTGCCAAAGCTCGCCGTCGAGCTCAGGCAAAGAAAAAGCACTATACTGAAGACTCTATTCGTCTTTACTTGCAAGAAATAGGTCGGATTCGGCTGTTACGAGCTGACGAAGAGATTGAACTGGCGCGTAAAATTGCCGATTTGTTGGAATTGGAGCGAGTCAGAGAACAACTTTTAGAAGATTTAGACAGAGAACCCAAAGACAATGAATGGGCGACTGCTGTCGAGATGGCGCTACCGGCATTTCGTCATCGACTCCATGTCGGACGACGCGCCAAGGAAAAAATGGTGCAGTCAAACCTGCGTTTGGTGGTGTCGATCGCCAAAAAATACATGAATCGTGGCTTGTCTTTCCAAGATTTGATTCAGGAAGGTTCTCTGGGTTTAATCCGGGCTGCGGAAAAGTTTGACCACGAAAAAGGTTACAAGTTCTCAACCTACGCGACTTGGTGGATTCGTCAAGCCATTACTAGGGCCATTGCCGACCAATCCCGCACTATCCGCCTACCGGTTCACCTTTACGAAACCATTTCGCGGATCAAGAAAACTACAAAACTTCTTTCTCAAGAAATGGGTCGCAAGCCTACGGAAGAAGAAATTGCGACTAAGATGGAAATGACGATCGAGAAATTGCGCTTCATTGCTAAGTCAGCACAATTGCCGATTTCTCTAGAAACTCCGATCGGTAAAGAAGAAGATTCGCGTCTGGGAGATTTTATTGAATCCGACGGAGAAACACCGGAAGATCAAGTCTCAAAGAATTTGTTGCGGGAAGATTTAGAAAGCGTTTTAGATACCCTCAGCCCGCGGGAGCGAGATGTATTGCGACTGCGGTACGGCTTAGATGACGGACGGATGAAGACCTTGGAGGAAATTGGTCAAATCTTTAACGTCACTCGCGAGCGGATTCGGCAAATCGAAGCGAAAGCCTTGCGGAAGTTGCGCCATCCCAACCGGAACAGCATCTTAAAAGAATATATCCGCTAGAGTATTTATCTAGCATCACCCAAAAGAGTGATTTGGATTCCAGTTGCACTCAGCGAGGATAGTTGACGGTTGACCATTGATGGTTGACCGTTGACTCTCGGCTGCGAGTGTGAAATCCTAACGAAAAAAATCTGACCAAAAATTTGGGAGCAAGACTACGGTAATACCGTAGAGAACCCGCGCCATCTAAGAAAGTCCGAAAGATCGTTAAAAAAGCTTAATCGTAGACTTTCTAGAACGCAGAAAGGTTCTAAAAATAGAGCTAAGGCTCGAAATCGTTTAAGTAGAAAACACCTCAAGGTAAGCAGGCGGCGTAAAGACTTTGCTGTGAAATTAGCAAGGTGCGTAGTCCAGTCCAACGACTTGGTAGCCTATGAAGACTTGCAGGTGCGTAACATGGTCAAAAACAAAAAGCTATCCAAGTCGATATCAGATGCGGCTTGGACAGCTTTTAGAAATTGGATTGAATATTTTGGCAAAGTGTTTGGGGTGGCAACTGTTGCAGTACCGCCACACTATACAAGTCAAAATTGTTCTAGTTGTGGGAAAGTGGCGCAAAAGTCATTAATTAAGTCAAAGAACACATATTTGTCCACATTGTGGATTCGTTTTAGACCGAGATTGGAACGCCGCTCGCAACATATTAGAACTTGGATTGCGTACCGTGGGGCACACGGGAACCTCAAACGCCTCTGGAGATATCGACAAGAGTTTGAATGAGGAAACTCTTTTAAATAAGTCGGATCGCCGAAAGAGGAAGCCTAAACAGTGATGTTTAGAATCACCGTGGCTTCAGCGGGCGTGAGAATGTCAAATTAAACCCCAGAAGTGTAGCAATCCTTCACCAGAAACCAATTCGATGATTACAGCAGCAGAGAAACCAATCATCGCCAGACGACCGTTCCAATTTTCTGCTCCTTCGCTAAAGCCCCAGTTCCAAGCGTTACGTTTTTGTTGTTGCATGGTATGAACTTTTTTCATTAAGTTTTGTAAGGCTTATGTAAATAAAAATAACAGGTGCTTGCACTTTATGCAAGCTTATGAAACAGAAGGTAAGACTTGGCGATCGCTAACGGGGAAATATGGCCAGCTCAGTCTCAGGGTCAAAAAGGTGAATTTTATCATGGGCGATCGCCAGCCACAACTCCTCGCCCACACGGATCGATCGCTCAGGAGGAACACGTACTTGCAAGCAAAGGGCTGGTGCATCGGTGAGACTAACCCGCAAATAGGTTTCGTATCCCAAAGCTTCCACAATATCGACTTGAACCGAAAGATTTTTAGTAGCAGGAGGGTGAATGGTCAAATGTTCTGGCCGAATTCCCAAAATAAGAGATTTACCGTCATACTTTTGTAAACTTTTTGCCCAAATATCAGGTAAAGTAAAGCGAAAATGAGGGTGAGAAATTAATAACGGGGCAGTAAATTGCACCGGTAAAAAATTCATCGGCGGAGAACCAATAAACTCAGCGACAAACAAGTTAGCAGGTTTATTATAAAGCTGTAGAGGTACATCTACTTGCTGAAGTTGACCAAGATTCATAATCGCAATGCGATCGCCCATAGTCATCGCCTCAGTTTGGTCGTGAGTCACATAAATAGTTGTAGTTCCCAATTGTCGCTGCAACTGCACAATTTGCGATCGAGTTTCCCCCCTTAATTTAGCGTCCAGATTAGAAAGGGGTTCATCCATTAAAAAAACTTCAGGATTTCTAGCCATAGCCCTACCCAAAGCTACCCGCTGTTTTTGTCCTCCCGAAAGTTGTTTGGGTAAACGATTTAACAAAGGTTCTATTTGCAGCAATTGAGCAACTTTAGTTACTCGTTTCCCCACTGTTTTTTCCCGTTCCGAAAAATAGCGTAAACCCTTTGGTAAATTGCGAGTAATTCCTACTAACAAATCTTCGAGTAAAGGCTGAATTTGATAATTTTCAATATTAGTAATCAACCAATTTTCAATTTTATCAGTAATCTCTTCTTTATTTTTCCTTCTGCCTAGGGACTGCTGACTAAGGACTAATGACTTCTTCTCCCTTTCCGATCGCCGCAATCCAAAAGCGAGATTATCGTAAACAGTTAAGTGAGGATAGAGAGCATAATTTTGAAAGACCATGGCGATATTTCGGTCTTTAGGTGGCAAATCGTTAAGGAGCCGATCGCCTACCCAGATATTACCAGCAGTCACAGTTTCCAAACCAGCGAGCGATCGGAGCAAAGTGCTTTTTCCGCAGCCAGAAGGCCCCACTAACACCATAAATTCCCCATCTTCGACAGTGAGGTTAATGCGCCGCAAAACGCTGTTAGACCTGGATGGATGGCTATCTGGTGAGATATTTTCTGTAGAATTTGCCTCTTTGTCCTGCTCTCCTTGGCGGAGTGGAAAGCTTTTGTAGATATTTTCTAGTACAACTTTAGCCATTGAACTATTTTCAAATTGGGAATTGGGAATTGGGAATCGGGAATCGGGAATTGGGAATTGCGAATTGGGAATGGGGAATTGGGAATTGGGAATCGGGAATTGGGAATTGCGAATTGGGAATGGGGAATTGGGAATTGGGAATTGGGAATTGGGAATTGGGAATTGGGAATTGGGAATTGGGAATTGGGAAAAACCAGAAAAGCAAAATATCTTCCTTCTTCCTTCTTCCTTCTTCCTTCTTCCTTCTTCCTTCCTTCTTCCTTCTACTGACAACTAATAACTTTGATGATTTTCTCTCCAGGATGGAGGTCAAAAACTCTCTCACCAGGAGCATCCTTGCCCCAAAAAGCAATAGCATCAGTAGCCGATCGCAGAAATCGACCAGTATTAGTTAAAAGTTTGACATCACTACCAGGAACCACCCGCAGCAAGCCAACCAAAGTATCTTTAGGTTCTGCGAAACGAAAAGCTTGGGTGCCGATTTCACCCCGGTTAGTCAGTCGGACAGAACCCGCGGGCATCCGTTTGGCCCAACCCAACTCCGAAAATAGCACCAGACTGTCATCGGGGTCGAGAGTAACACAACCCACCAAATCTTCTTGTTTTCGCAGCCGCGTGGCTTGAGAACCCTGGGCTGCGCGGCCCATAGGTGGCAGTTGTTCGTCATTGACTTCAAACCGGAGGACTCTGCCTCCGCTGGTGGCGATGGCGACTTGTTCGCCGACTTTAGTAAGACTAGCCCAGCGCAGTCGATCGTCCTCCTTGAGCTTAACAAGAGTCACACCGCGATTAGTCAAATCCGCAAATTCTGAAAGTGGTAGACGCTTAATTTTACCTTGCTCCGTCAGGGTTACTAAGTCCGTCGCTTCCGAATTTTCCGGCAACATAAAGTGTGCGACTGTGAGTTCGGACAAAGTGCGACCGGCACTTTCTTTGGTAGCCGATGGCGAAAGTAAACTGACGATGGGGGTACCTCGATCGCGCCCGCTGCTAGTGGGAATATCAGACACTTTTAGGGGATAAGCCTTACCACTGGGAGTTAAGATGACTAAATTGCGATCGGTTGTAGTCGGGGTGGCGGTGAGAATAAAATCTTCATTTTTTTCTAAAGCTTGAAGCGACTTTTCCCTACTTTTAGGACGGGATGGATCGGCCGTCGGCAGCCGCCGCACGTAATGTTTGTGAGTAAACTCAACAATAGTTTCCTCTGCCTGGGGCTGGGGAAATAGGGTGTGAGGCGCAGCTAATTCTGTGTCAGATGGGAGTGAGGATTTTTGTTTACCCGAACTTTTTGGTTGGCCGTTAGCAGCAGGTGCCGGGCCATTCACCAATTTAGTACGGCGCGGGTCTGCGTGCTTACGTTTGAGCGATCGGAATTCCTTCTTCAAAGCCTTCAAAAGTTCATGTCTGTCGCCCAAAAGCCGCTGCAATTCTTGAATTTTTACCGTCAACTCATCCAACTCAGACTGCAAATTTTGCCTTTCCAAGCCAGTCAGCCGACGCATCGGCATCGACAAAATCGCATCAGCTTGACTTTCGGTCAAATTAAGCCGAACTTGGAAATTGGCTTTAGCAGTGGTGCCATCGGGAGCATTTCGGAGAATATCGATCGCCACATCCAGATTTGTCAAAGCCAACATTAAGCCTTGGACAATGTGACAGCGACGTTGGGCAACCTCCAACTCGTAATTGTAGCGACGGGTGAGAGTCACTTCCCGAAAATGCAAAAATTCTTGCAACAATTGTCTCAGAGTTAACTGTCGCGGTTGACCGTTGACAATTGCCAGCAAAATCGCGCCAAAATTACTTTGCAAGTCAGTTTGTTGGTAAAGACGAGCTAGAACTGCTTCTGGGTTAGATTCGCGCTTGAGTTCGACCACAACTCGAATACCCTCGCGATCGCTTTCGTCCCGCAAATCAGCAATCCCATCAAGTCGGCCAGCATTTACCAAATCCGCCACCTTTTCAATCCAAGCCGCCTTATTCACCTGAAAAGGAAACTCCGTCACCACCAGCGCCGTTTTAGTGCGTATTTTGCGATTACCAGGCACTTCCTCCACCCGAACCACACCCCTGACAGCAATACTGCCTCGCCCCTTAGTGTAGGCATCAATAATGCCCTCTGTGGCAATGATTTCCCCACCAGTCGGGAAATCCGGTCCAGGAATTAGTTCCAGCAACTTCTGATCTGAGAGTTCCGGGTTTTCAGTCAATGCAATTAAACCGTCCACCACCTCGCCCAGATTGTGTGGGGGAATATTAGTTGCCATCCCCACAGCAATGCCAGTACAGCCATTGAGAAGTAAAAAAGGCAACTGGGCAGGCAAAACCGTAGGTTCCTGCTGCGAACTGTCAAAATTAGCAGTAAAATCAACAGTGGCATCACCGACCTGAGTTAGCATGGCTTCATGAGCGATCGAAGCCAGTCTGGTTTCGGTGTAGCGCATGGCAGCAGCCGGATCGTTGTCCACCGAACCAAAATTGCCGTGACCCGCCAGTAAAGGATAGCGACTCGAAAACTCTTGAACCATACGCACCAAAGCGTCGTAAACCGATTGGTCGCCGTGGGGGTGATATTTTCCCAAAACATCTCCCACTACTCTGGCACACTTGCGGTAGGGGCGGTCTGGCGTCAGACCGAGTTCGTGCATCGCGTACAAAATTCGGCGGTGAACGGGTTTTAAACCGTCGCGGACATCAGGCAAAGCTCGCCCGACGATCACACTCATGGCATATTCAAGGTACGATTGCTGCATCTCGGCGTGCAAAGCCGTAGAAATTACTTGCCCGGAAAGTAGGTTGAGTTGTTTAGCCATGAGTCCTTATGTCCGTTAATTCCTGAGTGCTAGGGCAAGAGTCAAGGGGCTCGTAATGGTTGCCTATCTAAGCGTGAAAACTGTTTGTCGCTCTTGGAACTGAAAGTTAGACAAAGCTACCAATCAGGGGGATAAAAATCAACTTAACTTATGAAAAAAGAATAAGACTGCCGAAGACTGGCAACACTTGCTTTTTACCCTCCACTCTTACCCTAACCTCTATGTTGCCTTCAATGGCGCCTACCTTTTTATTTACACGATATGTGAAAACAATTTCTTTGAGTTCGCTTTTGCACAGACTGCCTCGGCTAAAATTTTTTAGTACCCCTGCATTTATTCAGCCTATCTGCCAAACCTAAAACACAAGTCAACAACTAATGCAACCATGCTGGTGTAAAACTGATTGGTTAGTATACCAACATCAGTGATACCAGCAGGACTAAACATTACTTGATTCTAAGAGCAAGTAGCAAACCAACACTTATCAAATACGGGTTTTGCAGAGTTCCCGGCCTATGGCACTAAAAACGCTGCACGATTTGACGGGGAAAAAACCCCCGTGCCTTGTTCCTCTTTGGACTAAAACCACGAAGATGCTCAACTTCCCATAATTACTGACCTGCAACCAAGCCCTAAAAAGACTGAACTTGATAGACAAAAACTCCCACAAGCAAAACCGACCAGACCCCTTGCTAAAAAGAGGAACTACTTGAGCCTAGACAAAAAGGGAAAGTGACGCTACTTCCCCCCTCTGTCCCTTGCAATTGAAAAGTTTTGAAACTATTTAAACAACATTGCTTTCCGATCGCAAAACTCAAGTAACCAAGTTCCGTCCAGCATTAGCCAACGACGAGCCTCTAACGAGCTAGCAAACCGTAGTGCGATCGCCGGCGGGCTGTGGAGTGGGAGAAAGAATCTGCGATGAGCTCAGGAGTGTGTGAAATTTACCCATCGCAAGTGGGGCAAAAAAAGCACGCCCTTGCCCAACAGATTCTGTGAAGGTGGATGTTTCCTCAAAAGCCTGCAAACAACGGGCTGGATGTCTACTTCACAACAATTATGGGAAATTGTGTAACCGACAAAAAAAAGATTCACAGTGGCTTTTTTTTTCAAAACCACTGGCGCGATACCCGTTCGCGTAATGATGCCCCAAAAGTAGCGTTGCCCGATCGAACTTTCGAGGAGGCTGAGGGGCCCCAAAGGGTATTTTCTGCTCCCGTCTCAGGATACTGAGCTTTTCACTTACCGAATACTTTTATGAAAACCGTTCTGATTGTAGAGGACGATTTAGTCAATGCTAGAGTCTTCTCTAAAATTTTAACCAAGCGGGGGGGCTTGGCTGTAAAACACACAGAAAATGTCGAGGAGGTGATGCAAATTGCCTCCAAAGGCGAAGCAGACTTGATTTTGATGGATGTGTCCCTTTCACGTAGCGTGTACCAAGGAAAAGCTGTTGATGGCATCAAAATCACCCAACTGCTAAAGGCAGACCCACAAACTGCTTCCCTGCCAATTATCCTAGTGACGGCTCATGCCATGGCAGGAGATAGAGAGACTTTTCTGGATCAGAGTGGTGCAGATGGCTATATATCCAAGCCAGTAGTAGACCATCAGCTATTTGTTGACAAAATCAAAGCACTCCTGCCCCAGGAGTAGCCACAACCAACAAAAATACCTCAAGCAAAGAGGGCAACAAGCAAAAAAAAAGGGCAACAGCAAGTCCGGGTTAAAAAAAACCCCCTTTATTTACCAGAGAGGGTGAGCCATTAATTTATCGCGGTTGGCTAAACCGTGAAAGCTTGCCCAGGGATAGCTGCTCCCATGCTCCCGATGAAGCTAGAAGCAAATGTCTAGACAAGTCTAGTATTTGTATAGCAGTCAGCATATATATTGATTGTTAGGCGATCGCTAAAAATCTTATCAGATAGCGCGATCGCTTTTATTTTTGGCGATCGCAAACGCAAGCGCCAAGGCGGTTATAGGTAAAGTGGAAGAAGTTCCTGATATATTGTGCTGTTTACCCGATCGCACGACCCATACCAAAACGGTACAGTTTGCAAAGACTCGTGGGGATAAAACTCAAGTTGAAATGGCCTCACTTTGGGATGGAGAAATTAGCCGATCGCCCTTTCCAACGTCGCGTAATGTTGCAGCGGGTCGCGAGTTTTGCTGATGTGCTGAGCGATCGCCTCAATCAACACAAGAGTTTTAACTACTACTGAGCTTTGAATAATGAGTAGGGAAATGGTAGAGAAAAGTCTGCAAGTTGCAGACTTACTTTCTCGTTTCCATTCAATTAGTTTCCCCAACGAGTGGGGAGGTCGAAGCGCCTGAAGATTTGGCGGCAGTCTGGGAGGAGTTTCCATTCAATTAGTTTCCCCAACGAGTGGGGAGGGAACGAGCGAACAGATGCTCAATACGCAATTCTTGTTTCCATTCAATTAGTTTCCCCAACGAGTGGGGAGAGTCTTGACTCACTTACTGTTTTGCGTGATTTTCGGTTTCCATTCAATTAGTTTCCCCAACGAGTGGGGAGTGAAGATGAAAGCTTGATTAATTCCTAACTCCTTAGCTTCAGTTTCCATTCAATTAGTTTCCCCAACGAGTGGGGAGCAAGTACGGAGATAAGTCATGCCTAAATCACCAATCATCAGTTTCCATTCAATTAGTTTCCCCAACGAGTGGGGAGTTTATTCAGGTACGAACATGGAAATTTCAAAATTTGAGAAGTGTTTCCATTCAATTAGTTTCCCCAACGAGTGGGGAGTAAGTTTGGGCTTGGCGCTCAGATGGCTTGCAACGTACCTAGACAGGGTTTCCATTCAATTAGGGCTTGCTGAATAATCGATCGCACTTGACGTCGCGAAAGGTTATTCGATGGCGCGATCGAGTAAAGTGCAAGATAAAGAGGTAGAATAGGTCAAAACCCGTGCATCACCACCTGCGATCGTGTA
>NZ_JBGJZU010000068.1:0-34493 GCF_041354475.1 Microcoleus sp. | reverse complement strand
AAGAAGGAAGAACAACCCCCCCCAGCCCCCCCCAAGGGGGGAAATAAGAAGGAAGAAGGAAGAAGAACCCCCCCAGCCCCCCCCAAGGGGGGAAATAAGAAGGAAGAAGGAAGAAGAACCCCCCCCAGCCCCCCCCCCAAGGGGGGAAATAAGAAGGAAGAATATTTATAACCAATAACAAATAACCAATAACAAATAACCAATAACCAATAACCAATAACCAATAACCAATGACTAATTACTTAGCACTACTTGCACATCGAGTCACCATGGCTGTTTCAACTATGCCCGATCGCACTGATTGGCTGATTACTTTGCTGCTGCTGATGGCTTATAGTGCGATCGCGCTTCCAATTGGTTTTTGGTCAGGATTTCTGAAAGTAGATCGGCAAACCTCTTGGCGTACAATTATTGGGGTAACAGTGGGCTGTTTGTTCAGTCCTGGCATCAGCGAGGAAATCTGGTTCCGCGTTTTAATGCTACCCCACAAGCAGGAAAATGCTTCTGGGTTAACGCTAGGGCTTTGGGTAAGTCTGAGTTTGGCGCTGTTTATAGTCTACCATCCGCTCAACGGGCTGACTTTTTACCCAGTGGGGCGATCGACCTTTCTGAATCCAGTGTTTTTGCTACTGGCAGCCCTCTTGGGGGTCGCGTGTAGCATTGCATACCTCCAAAGTGGCTCAGTATGGCCGGCTGTACTGATTCACTGGCTGGCGGTGACAGTCTGGCTGCTGCTATTGGGCGGTTACAGGAGGCTATATGGTTAAATATAAAAGTCGAGTACAACTATTTTGTCGCGAGGTATTTAAGTTGTGGCTATCATAGGAGCGATCGTCGGTTTTTTAGTAGGCATAGTAGTTGCTTACTCCTTGGTGGAAAAACGGTTAAACAAGCAAAAACAAGAACACTTAGAGCAAACTCGCCAAATTGCTGAGGAAATAGAAAGAGCTCACCAGTCTCGGATTCAGCAAACAGTCCAATCTCTGCAAGTAGAACAGGATGAGCGACTCAGACAAGTTACTCTCGAACACGAAAATTTACTCAAACAAGTTACTACCGAACACGAAAATCAGCTCACAAAAATTATTGAAGACCGAGACAATCAGCTCAGACAAGCTACTAGCCAACAGGAGAATTATCTCCGTACATTGAGTGCCGAATTAGCAGGCGACCATGATTCTCAGTTGCAAGAAAATATCCATTCATTGCAACAAAAACACCAAGCAGAATTACTCAAGCTGGCTGAAGAATTGCATCAGAACTATCAAGCTCAAATCGATGATAACATCCAAAATTTGCAACAACAACATGAAGTTAGGTTAAGAGAAACTGCTGAGGAATATCAAAACCGCGAAGTGGAGATGCAGTTAAGATTGCAATCTTTGCAAGCAGAATACGAGAGTCAATTAGTAGCAGTAAATCAGCAGTTACAAGCTCACGAAGCCCAGATGCAATTCACCATCAAGTCTTTACAAGAGCAGTATGAAAGTCAGTTAAATCAAACACAAGTGCCGCCGTCACAGTTTCGGGAATTAGAGCCAACAGAAGTGCCGCCGTCACAGTTTCGGGAGTTAGAGCCAACAGAAGCGCCACCTTCGCAGTTCCCAGAGTTAGAGCCAACAGAGTTAAATCAAACACAATTTACAGCACCGCCTCAAATAGTCAGACAAACACCAAATTATTCCCTAGCGCAGTGGATGGGAATTGTTCAAAGTCAGGATACAGAATCGCGAAAATTAGCAGCATCTGCTTTAGGTAAAATTGCGGCTGCGAATCCTTTGAGAATAGATAATCAGCGAGCCATAGAAACTTTGGGAAAATTAGCTCAAGATTACGCTCCTGAAGTTCGCCAGACTGCGGTGGAAGCTTTAGGAACAATTAAGTCAGAAAAAGTGATTCCACTTTTGCAAAAAGCTTTGCGAGATACAGACAGCGTTGTGGCTAAATCTGCCAGTGCTGCTCTAAATAAGTTTAAGTTTTATCGGCGCGTTTCCGCGGTCAAAGCGAAAATTAGTCCAGTGAAGAAACCCCAGCGTTAAGCCATTAACCTGTCCCATAGTCTGATGATTCTCACAGTTCGTCATCCTAAGCAGACTCAACAAATGAAGCGTATCCTCCTTCCCAGACTTGAGCCTGGGAAGGCAGAAAACCGTTGTTATCCGAGCCCATGGAGTCGCTTCTCAAAGGTCAAATCTAGAGAATTGGATTTTACCAAAGATTATGGTACTTTATTTATTAAGACCCTTTCCTTAATGAGTGAAATGTACTTATCCATTGTTGGCGATCGTAATTACATTTTAGGAATAGCAGCAATACTAAAATCCATAGAACTGAATGCTACCACAGACCCCAATCAGTCCGTTAACATTACAGTTGTCTCCACGGGTTTTAATACAGAGCAACAGGAAAAGTTGCAACAGTGCTGCAAATATAAGATTGAATGGCAAGAAGTGAAAGATAATTACAATGAGTTGATGTCGCTTTCTGGTTCTAAACTAACTTACGCTAGATTGGAGCCGGAAAAATACACAAAGGCGACAGAAAGACTAATCTGGCTCGACAGTGATATGATTGTGTTGGACAGCTTAGAGCCACTGTGGAATTTAGATTTTCAAGGAATGCCGATCGCGGCAGCGCTCAATGTGTGGGGTAATCCCAATAATGATCAAGATAAAAACCCTTATTTCAATGCAGGCTTATTAGTTTTCAATATGAAACTTTGGCTTGAAGAAAAGTTGTCAGAAAAAATGATTGCTGATGCGAAAGTCAACCTTTGGTCTGATTGCGACCAAGGGACATCAAATTCGGTTTTAGCGGGACGGTGGTATCAACTAGATCAGATCTGGAATAATCCTGATACTGAAGACACTTCTACTAAAGTGATGCACTTTATATCCCGACCAAAACCTTGGGAAAGTCCTGAACCGAATAAATTATGGATGGAGATGTTGTCTCAAACGCCGTTTAAGGATGAACTGGCGAAAATTCAAAATAATTCTGATTGGCTTTTGAATTTAAAGCTCAAATACGCAAGATGGGAGCCTTGGGTAAGGCACCCGATCAAAAAAATCAAGAGTTATTTAAAAAAACGATCCAGGTAAATTACGGAAAAATTAGCTCTCAAACCCCGTCTTTCTCAACCTCAAATCAGGAAATTAGGTGGAGAAAGCGGGTTTTTGCGTCCTTGGCTATAGGAGTTTAGTCGATCGCCAAAATATTTAGATAAAAATTATCATCAAATTATGGACTGGTCCTATCTATCCAAAAGCGATGTCTGGGTAGCGAAGCCAGTAGCGGCGGAACGTTGACAGCAGTTTGCCTGGTAAATTGTATTTTACAACACAAACTAGGCGACAGCACTTAAAATAGTCTGGATTTACCGATACACTGCACCCTTAGCAGGCGATGTATATTACCAAGAGTAGGGGGGTTGTGCCTTCAAAATCCTGAGAATGGTGCACAATTTCAAATTAATATCACATAACTGCACCATTTTCAGTAAGCTTTGGGTAGAACAGGCTTTCTAGCCTGTTGATAGCAATGGTGCAAAATGTAAAATCGATCGTTAATCTTGTCCAACTACCAATTACGAACCTATGCCCCGTCGCCAAGACTTACAAAAAATTCTGCTAATTGGTTCCGGCCCAATTGTGATCGGTCAAGCTTGCGAGTTTGACTATTCGGGGACGCAAGCTTGCAAAGCTTTGCGAGAAGAAGGTTATGAAGTAGTGCTGGTGAATTCCAACCCAGCTACCATTATGACCGATCCAGAAACAGCCGATCGCATCTACATCGAACCTCTAACGCCAGCCATCCTCGAACAAATCATCGCTAAAGAAAGACCACAAGCAATTTTACCGACAATGGGCGGTCAAACAGCCCTGAATTTAGCAGTTGCGGTCGCTAAGAATGGCGTTTTAGAAAAATACAAAGTTGAGTTAATTGGCGCTAAGCTACCAGCAATTGAAATGGCAGAAGACCGACTGCTATTTAAAGAAGCGATGGCGCGCATTGGAGTAGCTGTGTGTCCTTCGGGAATTGCCAACAATCTAGATGAAGCCAAAGCAATTGGACACCAAATCGGTTCTTACCCGTTAATTATCCGTCCCGCTTTTACAATGGGTGGTACCGGAGGAGGCATTTCTTACAATCAAGAAGAGTTTGAAGAAATGGCACAAGGTGGCATTGATGCTAGCCCTGTCTCTCAAATTCTGATCGAACAATCTTTAATCGGTTGGAAAGAGTACGAACTAGAAGTGATGCGGGATTTAGCAGATAATGTGGTGATTATTTGCTCGATCGAAAATATAGACCCGATGGGAATTCATACCGGGGACTCGATCACAGTCGCGCCGGCCCAAACCCTGACAGATAAAGAATACCAACGGCTGCGGGATGCTTCGATTAAAATCATTCGGGAAATCGGAGTTGAAACTGGCGGTTCTAACATTCAATTTGCGGTGAATCCGGTAAATGGAGATTTCATCGTCATTGAAATGAACCCCCGCGTTTCCCGTTCCTCGGCTTTAGCCTCAAAAGCCACAGGATTTCCCATTGCGAAAATGGCGGCAAAATTAGCAGTGGGCTACACCCTGGATGAAATTTCTAACGATATTACCAAGAAAACTCCTGCTTCTTTTGAACCCACAATTGACTACGTGGTGACGAAGATTCCCCGATTTGCTTTTGAAAAGTTCCCCGGTTCTGAACCGACCCTGACAACGCAAATGAAGTCAGTGGGAGAGGTAATGGCGATCGGGCGTAGCTTCAATGAATCTTTCCAAAAAGCGCTGCGAGGATTAGAAACTGGTCGGGCGGGTTTCGGTTGCGACAAACCCGAAAAGTTGCCTAGTTTGGAACAAATTCGCGCCGGATTGCGGACACCAAATCCCGATCGCATTTTCACAGTTCGTCACGCGATGATGATGGGAATGTCGGTGGAAGACATCTTTGAACTCACAGCAATTGACCCTTGGTTTTTGGACAAAATGCAGGAATTGCTGGAAACTGAAAAGTTCATGAAGCGGACCCAGCTCCAGCAGTTGACCAAAGACACAATGTTTGCCATCAAGCAGTTGGGATTTAGCGATCGCCAAATTGCTTACGCGACCAAAACATCGGAAGATGAAGTTCGCGCTTATCGCAAAAATTTAGGAGTAACACCGATTTACAAAACTGTTGATACCTGCGCAGCCGAATTTGAAGCATTCACGCCTTATTACTATTCTACCTACGAATTGGGAACAGCAATTTGGGAATTAGGCGATGAAGAAAAGAAGATTTCACCAGTGGCTCACAGTCTCAGCCCAGAGTCAGAAGTTTTGCCTTCTACTAAGCGCAAAGTAATGATTTTAGGCGGTGGTCCTAACCGCATCGGACAGGGAATTGAGTTTGATTACTGTTGCTGTCATGCTTCCTATTCCCTAGGAGCAGACGGGTTTGAGACAATCATGGTTAACTCCAACCCAGAAACGGTTTCGACGGATTATGATACCAGCGATCGCCTGTATTTTGAACCTCTAACCAAAGAAGATGTTCTCAACATTATCGAGGCGGAAAATCCAGAGGGAGTCATAATTCAATTTGGCGGACAAACCCCGTTAAAATTAGCACTGCCTTTACAAAAAGCCCTCGAAAATCATCCAGATGTACAAACAAAAATCTGGGGAACTTCGCCGGATTCCATTGATACTGCTGAAGACAGAGAAAGATTTGAAAAAATTCTGCGACAGTTGAATATTCAGCAAGCTGCTAATGGTTTGGCCCGCAGTTTTGAGGATGCTTTAATCGTAGCTCAACGGATTGGTTATCCAGTAGTAGTCCGCCCCAGCTACGTGTTAGGCGGCCGAGCCATGGAAATTGTTTATTCCGATACGGAATTGGAACGTTACATGACCTATGCGGTGCTGGTAGAACCAGACCATCCGATTTTAATTGACAAGTTCTTAGAGAATGCGACAGAGGTAGATGTAGACGCGATCGCCGATATTACAGGTAATGTCACTATCGGGGGCATTATGGAACACATTGAGGAAGCGGGAATTCACTCCGGCGACTCTGCTTGTACCATCCCTTACCAAACACTTACTGAAGCAGCTTTAGAAACAATTCGCCGCCAGACAGTGGAATTAGCCAAAGCCCTGAAAGTGATCGGGTTGATGAACATTCAATTTGCGGTTCAAGGAGAGCAAGTTTTCATTTTGGAGGCGAACCCACGGGCTTCTCGAACAGTGCCTTTTGTCTCCAAGGCGATCGGAGTACCCCTAGCAAAAATGGCCTCGCGGGTAATGTCTGGTCAAACTCTGGAAGCTTTAGGTTTTACTAAAGAAGTTGTACCCACTCACGTTTCGGTGAAAGAAGCCGTACTACCCTTTGCTAAGTTCCCTGGAACCGATACTTTATTAGGACCAGAAATGCGATCGACTGGCGAAGTCATGGGGATTGACACCGATTTTGGCAAGGCCTTCGCCAAAGCTCAATTGGGTGCTGGACAAGTCATGCCACTGTCAGGAACTGTACTGGTTTCCATGCGCGATCGGGACAAACTACCAGTTGTACCAGTTGTCAAGGAATTCTTGGAATTAGGTTTCAAAGTAGTAGCCACTCATGGTACTCGCAAAGTATTGGAAGAGCAAGGTTTAGATGTAGATTTGGTCTTAAAACTCCATGAAGGGCGGCCCAACTTGTTGGATTCGATCAAGAACGAGAAAATTCAACTAATTATCACCACACCTTCTGGTGAAGAGTCCCGCGCCGACGGCATCTTTATCCGTCGCACAGCATTAACCTACAAAATTCCGATTATTACCACCATTGCCGGTGCGAAAGCGACGGCGGCGGGAATTCGATCGCTCAAATCTAACCCCATGGAGGTAAAAGCAATTCAGGATTATTACCCCTAAATTTCCATCGTCCTTGCCTTTTTGAGCCATGGCTGATTCACATTTTGCTTAACAAAATCAGGCTTGACATGAGGGTGGGGCGTAGGTAGAAATTAATTTTCAGGTAGTAGAGTAGATCGATCGCCTTTGATTCAATCCTCATCCAAACACTGCCCCCAGATTTATCTGGGGGCTAAATTGTCTTATACCTAAAAGAAGATAAATTTAAAGGCATTGAATGTCAAAATTCAAGTAGCGAAATGTTAACGAGAGACTCCCTGGGAATTGCCACTCCCACTCACCCACTCTAAAAATCCTTGAAACGGCTGCTGTCGCGGTAAGGATTGTTCTGTCGTCACGATCGCAAATCCCAGAAATACAGCACTTCCCAAAAGAGCCAACAACGGGAAATGCTTCCCAATCCCCAAATCGCGCTGAATGCGAGCTAGAGGCCGACTCTCGCGCCTGAGCATCTTCCCCACCGTTAATTGTTTCAGGCTAAAAGGATCGCGGACAAAATGGCCACTCCAACTAATTACCAAATGGGAATGACAGTGAGGACAACTGAATAGTCCGCTAACCATCCCCACAGCGCCGACGATGCTGGAACGGTTGCAAATCGGACAAGTGACAGAATGAGTGTTGTAGGTGGGAGCGTTCATAACTGTTTTTCTTGAGTAAAAAACCAATAACCAAGAGAGAGGGTGCGCTAATGCCTAGGGCATATACCTAAAGAGGTACTTTTCCTTAATTCCTAGTTTACCTCTGATATCCGCGCGATCGGATCTCAATTCATTGTAAAACCTTTAAATTTCCAATCCTGTAAACTCTGCAAGTCTCGGCCACAGGTGAGGTTGTATTGAAGAGGAGTAATGGTAATTTTATGGTCGCGAATAGCTTGTACATCCGTAGGAATATCCAGCAAATCAGAGGTTTCTGAAGTTTCTTCCACATCTTCTAACAATTCCCCAGCTAGCCAATAATAAGTTTTGCCGCGCGGATCGGTGCGCTTTTGAAATATATCGAAATAGCGGCGAATCCCTTGACGGGCGATCGCAACTCCGGTAATTTCTGCTTGTTTAACCGCTGGTATATTCACATTCAACAACATGGGTTTTGCCATCGGTTGTTTTTCCAACTGTGAGAGCAAAGTCACGGCAAAATTTACTGCCGGCTCAAATTCCAAGCAAGCATAGCTCGCAAGGCTGAAAGCAATGCTGGGAATCCCTTCCATAATGCCTTCCATCGCCGCCGAAACCGTCCCGGAACAAATGATATCCGTTCCTAAATTCGGGCCGTGATTAATACCGGCCAGAACAAAATCTGGCGGTTTGTCCAGTAAAGCCCACAAAGCTAGTTTCACGCAGTCCGCGGGAGTACCGGAACAAGCCCAAGCTTTGATTGCTGGGTCAAAAATAGATTCGACAATTTCGGCGCGGATGGGTTGGTGCAGGGTGAGACCGTGACCTGTCGCCGACCGTTCTCTGTCGGGACAAACTACGCTTACGTCATGACCAGCGGCGGCGAGTGCGTTGGCGAGGCTGCGGATGCCTTGTGCAAAGATGCCGTCGTCGTTGCTAATTAGAAGTTTCATGAAAAGTTTTGTAGGCCACATGACAATACTAAACTAAATTCAAGTCTGGCGATCGCTTTGGTCTCTAATTACCAATTACCGACTAAAATCTCAAATGTAAAATCAACCAGCCACTCGCACTCAAATTGCGCTAAACTCAGCTTGGCTCCAACAGCCATCAATCTAAAATCTAAAATCTAAAATCTAAAATGACTGTCCAGCTAAGCGACATTGAAACCCAACTAGAAACCCTAGGCCAAGAAGCCAAAAGTGCGATCGCCACCACCAATACCCTCGAACAACTCGAACAGTTGCGCGTCAATTACCTAGGTAAAAAAGGTCAACTCTCTCAAGTTTTAGGCATGATGGGCAAACTGCCGCCCGAACAGCGACCGAAACTAGGTGCGATCGCCAACACCGTCAAAGAAGCCCTACAAACCGATTTAGAAGACAAACGCACCTCCCTCCAAACCGCCCAAATCCAAGCCAAACTAGCCTCAGAAACCCTCGATGTCACCATGCCTGGGATTTTTCGCCCCCAAGGCAGAATACACCCCTTAAACAGCGTCATAGACCGCGCTTTAGATATCTTTGTTGGCCTCGGCTACACCGTAGCCAACGGCCCAGAAATGGAAACAGACTATTACAATTTTGAAGCACTAAACACCCCGCCAGACCACCCAGCGCGGGATATGCAAGATACCTTTTATCTCCCAGGCGGAAACCTGCTGCGAACCCAAACATCCTCGGTGCAAATTCGCTACATGGAACAGCACAAACCCCCGATTCGGATTGTCTCTCCAGGCCGCGTTTACCGCCGCGATACCGTCGATGCTACTCACGCCGCCGTCTTCCATCAAATTGAACTTTTGGCCATAGATGAAGGGCTGACTTTTACTGACTTGAAAGGCACAATCAAAGAATTTTTGCGACAAATGTTCGGCCAAGATTTGCCAATTCGTTTTCGCACAAGTTATTTTCCGTTTACAGAACCGTCTGCCGAAGTAGATTTGCAGTGGAATGGTAAATGGCTAGAAGTTTTAGGATGCGGCATGGTCGATCCTAATGTTCTGAAAGGAGTTGGTTTAGACCCGGAAAAATACAGTGGTTTTGCCGCCGGTTTTGGTGTCGAGCGCTTCGCAATGGTACTGCATGAAATTGATGATATTCGTCGGGTTTATGCCAGCGATTTGCGCTTTCTACGCCAATTTTAATTAACCATAGAGCCGTGATTTAAGATGACACCAGAACTAATTTTTACAGTAGGAAACCTGTTCGTTTTGCCCTTCTGGGCAATCATGATTTTACTACCAAACTGGGGAATCACTCGAAAAATGATGAATTCCTTCATCCCCTTTGTAGTGCTCGCCCTGATGTATATCTATTTGTTTGTTACCAGCATCACCCCAGAAAATGCTGCCGCTTTGTCAAATCCCAAACTAGCAGATATCGCCAAATTTCTTGGGGAAGAAACCGCCGCAGCTACAGGATGGATACATTTTTTAGTGATGGACTTATTTGTCGGGCGTTGGATTTACTTAGAAGGACAACGCACCGGAGTTTGGACAATTCATTCCCTCGCATTGTGTCTATTTGCAGGTCCGATGGGATTGCTTTCTCACATTCTTCTTCCTTCTTCCTGAATTTCCCCCCTTGGGGGGGGCAGGGGGGGGTGACTTCTTCCTTCTTCTTAAAATCGAATTGTCGGGTGCGTCAGGAGAGTTTTTTAAACAATTTTTAAGGTTCTGGAACTGACGCACCTTACCAATTTAGCCCATGTTACGAAGTCCTTTGCAATTGCTTGTTAACCTTGAGAATTTTTTTATCAAAATACTCTTGTCTGTGTCCCAATCTTTTAGCCACATCCAAGGCTTTTTGATAAGCTTCTAAAGCTTTGTTGTAGGTTTTCATCTCCTGATAAACTTGACCAAGATTATCGTAAGCATTCATCAATCCATACAAGTTATAAGCCCGTTCTTCTAACAGTAACTGCATTTGATAAATCCGCAAAGTCGGTTCCCACTGTTTTTGCGATCGATAAAGCAATGCTAATTTTTCCAACGCTTCACTAGCGTTGCCATACTGTTGAATAGGGACAGCTAAATTGTATGCTTCCTGATAGTATTGAGCAGCTAAATTGATTTGACCTAGGGTTTCGTAATCCGCAGCGATCGCAATTTTTAGCGGTGGTACAGCGTTAGGATTTTGCAGATTCATATATACTGATACCAATTTCTCCCTAGCTGCGATCGCCTTCAGATGTTGTTTTGACTGGTGGTAAACATAGGCCAACTGTCTCAGAGAATCCACCTCAGTGGGAGGAGTTACAGCCACAGGAGACGCACCATTCCCCGCCACCACAGGCGGAGTCGAAACCACAGAGTTTGCAGCAAATAAAGCGCGATTTTCCTGAATTAAACTTGCCAATTCCTCATACACAGCAGCAGCTTTTTCATAACTCAACCAATTGATATGAATTAGCCCCATCGCCTTTAAAGTCTGACCCTCAGCCAAAATATCCTGTTGCTGCCGCGCATTGTCAAGAATTTGTTGATAAACTTCTATAGTCGGGCCCTTAGCACGCACTTGTTGAAAAGCAGCAGCCAAAACTCGCAGTAAATCAATATCAACTGGTACCTGAGATTTGACTTGTTTTTGAATTACTTGGAGCCGTTGAGTAATAAACTGTAATTCAATGGTTTTACTGTTACTCCAAGCCACACTTCCTACCCGACTCAAAGCAGCAATTTCCACCGCCGGGCCCAGATAGCGTCGCAGGCGCAATTCTCGGAACCAAATATCAAAAGCACCCACTCCATCTCCAGCTTGCAGTTTAGCCAAGGCTTCTAAGTTTAAGCCATCTAAAGCCACACTCAATTCATCCCGCTGAGTGCTACTCAAAGATTCATTGGTGGGAGTTAAGGGATCGGGTGTGGTAATCTCTAACGGATTAGGAGAAAATTGATCCAAACCTGGTGGAGTGGTTTGAGCGCTAGCAATTGAACTAGCACAAAGCCAACAGAAAAGCAAGCACCCGATGGGTACAGAAATTCCCATCCTCAAAATTTGGTGGGAGCGAACCCCTATCGATTCCCGAAACATCAAGTTTTGCATATCTACAAAACGGTATATATTATGTCACAAAGATGGCACAAAAGCCAAGAATTGAACCAAAACAGCCCCATAAAAATTACCGCACTGAGCAATTATTTGGATTTTAAGAGCCTGGGCGATCGCATTTTACGCTTATTCAGTTTAGCCTTAATTTTGTTAACTATTTGCACAGCTTGTGCACCGCCTCCCGCAGCAGCAAAAGACCGCTCTTTCCCGGAAATGTCCCTAGAATTTCTGGGAGACTACCAATTGCCAAAAATTAATTTTGAAGGAGTCCCCGTCGGAGGCTTATCAGGAATTACCTACGACTCCAAAGGAATGAGCGCAGGGACTTCCCAAGGTTATCGTTTTTACGCTATTTCCGACGACCCCAGCGAAAACGGAGAAGCCAGATTTTACAGTCTCCGACTAGACCTCAAATTAGGAGATGCAGCCAATATTCGTCTGAAAAAAGTTGCTGTTGAATCTGTTACTTCTCTCAAAAAAGCAGATGGCCAAACATTCTCTTGGGGTGCAATCAATCCTGAAGGTATCGCTCTTTCTCCCCGCAATTCCGTCTTTGTCGCCAGCGAAGGTGTCACTCACGTTGGCATTCCTCCCTTTGTCGGAGAATTTGACCTCAAAACTGGTAAGTGGCTGGGGGAATTACCAATTCCCCAGCGTTATCTTCCCGATGCTAGCGATGAGAAACAGCAGCAAGGAGTCCTAGATAATTTGGGATTTGAATCTCTGACAATTGACCCGGAAACTTTTAGTCCAGGCGGTCTAGATCCGTTTCGTTTGTTTGTGGCCACAGAAGCGCCTTTAATGCAAGACCTAGACCCCGAAAATGCTAGTAAAATTCGGATTTTACATTATATCCTAGTCAACAAAACACCGCAATTAATCTCAGAAAATCTTTACACTTTAGACCAAGTTCCTTTAAGTATTTTGAACGGTTTAACAGAATTAGTAACTGTTGGTGGCGGTCAATTTTTGAGTTTAGAGCGTTCCTTTGGGCTTTCAGGATACGGCGCGCGGATTTATCAAGTTGCAGTGGGAGCCGCTACAGATACTTCGAGAATCAAGAGTTTCAAAGGGGGGTTGTCTGTAGTTGAACCTGTGAGGAAAAAATTGCTCTTAGACTTGAGCGAATTAGGAATTCCGTTGTATAACTTAGAAGGAATGACCTTGGGGCCGCGCTTGCCTGATGGTAGCCAAAGTTTAGTTTTAGTCAGCGATGACAGTTTTGATGAAGCACAAAAAACTCAGTTTATTTTGTTGAGTCTCAAAGGCAAATATTAGGGGATATGGGCTGGCTATGATCCGTTCCCCACAATCAAATCCCGTCTTTGTGGAATAGGGCCGAAAGCTGTTAGTGTCAACAATTGCTTGAAAGCATGGTGTGTATTTATCCTCGTCTCTAGAGGGGAGTTAGAGCCGACACACCCCCAGCCCCTCTCTAGAGGGGAGTTGGATATGACACACCCCCAGCCCCTCTCTAGAGGGGAGTTGGATATGACACACCCCCAGCCCCTCTCTAGAGGGGAGTTGGATCGGACACACCCCCAGCCCCTCTCTGGAGGGGAGTTGGATATGACACACCCCCAGCCCCTCTCTAGAGGGGAGTTGGATCGGACACACCCCCAGGCCCCTCTCTAGAGGGGAGTTGGATCGGACACACCCCAGCCCCTCTCTAGAGGGGAGTTGGATCGGACACACCCCCAGCCCCTCTCTAGAGGGGAGTTGGATCGGACACACCCCCAGCCCCTCTCTAGAGGGGAGTTGGATATGACACACCCCCAGGCCCCTCTCTAGAGGGGAGTTGGATATGACACACCCCCAGCCCCTCTCTAGAGGGGAGTTGGATCGGACACACCCCCAGCCCCTCTCTGGAGGGGAGTTGGATATGACACACCCCCAGCCCCTCTCTAGAGGGGAGTTTGATATGACACACCCCCAGCCCCTCTCTAGAGGGGAGTTTGATATGACACACCCCCAGCCCCTCTCTAGAGGGGAGTTTGATATGACACACCCCCAGGCCCTTTCTAGAGGGTCTGTGGGGCTCTCTATCCGGTTCCCCTCCTGGGAGGGGCTAGGGGTGGGTCTTTTACCAGCTATTATTCCCCATCGTCGTTTTTTTGAGAATGAAACAACCCTGGGGATTAGGGAGGATATCTGTGACTGGCTTTCAGGCTTAAGTTGACACGAATGGCCGGAAAGCCGGTTCCACAAAAACCTTATAAATCAGTTAATTTTAAATAAGTTTAATTAACAAAGATGCCAACTCGTCACACATTAGTTTTGCCAGAAATCGAAATTTCTTACTTAGAATGGCAACCAAAAACGGCATCACAACAAGTTCCGCGCTTGCTGTTGTTACATGGTTTAGCCGATAGTGCAGTTGTCTGGACGAGTCTGGGAAATTATTTGTCAAACCACTACCATATTGTAGCGCCAGATATGCGCGGACATGGAGAGAGTAGCAAACCAGATATCGGCTATACTTTTGAAAGTGCGATCGCCGATTTAGAAGCTTTGATGGCACACCTTAACTGGCCCCATGCTCACATTCTCGGACATTCTTGGACGGGAAAGCTAGCGCCAATTTGGGCTAGGCAAAATCCCGATCGCTTTTGCAGTATGATTTTAGTAGACCCCATCTTCATCACTAAACTTCCCGCTGTGATGAAACTCACTCTACCACTTCTTTACCGCAAATTAGATTGTCTCAAATGTATGGGCCCCTTTCCGACTTTATCCGCAGCGGAAACAGCAGCCAAACTCTCAGGAGAATATGCAGCTTGGAGTGAGATGCAACAAATTGTATTCCAACAGCAAATCGAGCAAAAATCCGATGGTACTTGGGGTAGTAAATTTGTGATTCCCGCCCGCAATCAGATATTTACAGAAGTGATGCAAGTAGCTGGTTTAACTGAAAATATTGACATTCCCACTTTGTTGATCCAGCCAGAAAAAGGTGTGAATCGTATGGATTGGCAAATCCAGCCCTATCAGAGATACTTGAAAAATCTTACCATACAGAAAGTACCGGGAAATCATTGGTGTTTTTTGGTAGAAGCGGCAACTTTTAATCAGACTGTGGCTGAATTTTTAGATACAACAAAATCATGAGTTTAGAAATTATTGCCCATCGGGGTTTTTCTTCGATCGCCCCTGAGAATACCTTAGCAGCTTTTGAACAGGCGATCGCCCGTGGCGCTCATTCCATCGAATTTGACATCCAGCTATCGGCTGACAGCATACCAGTCATTTTCCACGACACCACACTCGATAGGATTACCGGTGTTTCTGGTAAAGTCAGGGACAAAAACTTACCCCAATTGCAGTCACTGGATGCAGGTAAATGGTTCAGAGATGAATTTTCAGGACAAAAAATCCCCACCTTAACAGCAGCATTGCCTATCCTCAAACAAGTTGACAAATTTCTCTACTTTGATGTCAAACCCCACTGCGAATGGTCTGATTCAGAAGTGGCAGATTTTGTCAATACTTTGCAGGAGGCCGGAATCGCAGAAAAATGCGTGATTACTTCGTTTAACGATGGATTTCTCGAACAAGTGCGCCAAATAGCTGATGATTTGCCACTCGGACATATTGTTGCTAATCTGGAAGCGTACCAAGCTCAATTGGCTCAAGCTGTAGTTAAGGGCGATCGTCTGATTAGCACTTTGTATAGTGTTTTGCTGGCAAATCCTGCACTGATTGCCGAAAGCCGCAGTCAGGGAGTTGACATTGTGGCCTGGACGGTGGACGATCGAGAAGATTTGCAAAAGTTACTTGATTTAGGAATAACACGGATTGTGACTAATTGTTTGATATAATTTTTTTCGCTACCAATGAATCCCGATCTAAGCCGATAATAGATGAATTACTTTCGCAAAAAAATCCACGAAATGTCTGGCTATGTACCAGGGGAACAACCACCACTAGGTACTAAAATTATTAAACTCAATTCTAATGAAAATCCCTATCCACCTTCTCCACAAGCTTTAAAAGTGCTTCAGGAAATAGACGGGGAGATACTGCGACGCTATCCCGACCCTACTGGTAAACAATTCCGCATCGCAGCTAGTCAAGTCTTGGGAGTTCCTGATGATTGGATTGTCGTAGGTAACGGTAGCGATGATTTGTTAAACTTGATAGTTCGCGCTGTGGGTGAAACTGGTAAACAGGTAGTTTGTCCTTCCCCCACCTATGTATTGTATCGCACTTTGGCAGAAATTCAAGATGTGGAATTTGTCGAAATTCCCTATCCCGATGACTATCAGTTACCTGTTGATTTACTAATAGCAGCCCAAGGTGCTGTCACTTTTGTGGCTTCACCAAATAGTCCATCGGGAACGGCGATACCTCTCGCAGATTTGGAGCAACTAGCTAGGGGTTTATCTGGCATTCTGGTGATTGATGAAGCTTATGTGGATTTTGCAGAAAATCATGCTTTGGAGTTGACAAAAACCTACAATAATGTTATAGTTTTGAGGACGCTTTCTAAAGGTTACTCCCTAGCCGGATTGAGGCTGGGTTTTGGCATCACAAATCCTGCCTTGATAGCTGAGTTAAATAAAATTAAAGACAGTTATAATGTGGATGCTTTAGCTTATCTAGTGGCTGCGGAGGCGATCGCCGATCAAACCTACAAAACAGCCAATGCCGAAAAGATTAAAGCTTCACGACAAACATTAACCCTCAGCCTCCAAGAATTAGGCTTTGACATTTGGCCATCCCAAACCAACTTTTTGTTAGTCCGTCCGCCCCAGGGCGATGCGGAAAGGATTTATCAAAGACTGAAACAAGAAGGAATATTGATTCGATACTTCAATCAGCCCCGATTAGCAGATAAGTTGCGAATTACTGTAGGTACGGAGGCACAGAATCAAATATTAGTTAAAATTTTGACCGAAATTTTATAAATAACTAGAGACACAAAAAAAACAAAACACCCACAGTTCTGATTTATTAAAGAAGTCGGGACTTTCATCAAGGAGTTAAAATTAATTTATGTGAATAAATATTGACGTATTTACCTAAAAATGTTAAACACAGCTAGATGTGGAAAGACCAAAAGACCCATCCACTTTTTTGCTATTTTGACGATAATGATTGTGGTGAATTGAGGAGTTGAACGTAATGACAAACATCAATGGTTGGAACAAACCGGCTGTATTGCTGAGCGCGATCGCGATCGTCGTCGGTAGTCTGCCCGCAAATAGCATCCCTGCGGTAGCTGAATCAACATCCAATATCAGCGAAAATATTTCCTTCACAAATAGCCCCACCTTTCAAATAGCCCAAGCTGGGAGCCTTTGTCGGAAAGTTACTCCCAAAGAGGGTTTGACTGTTCGCCAGGGTCCAGAAACCAAAGCTGCTAGAGTTGGCGGTGTCGCCATGAACACTCAAGTAACCTTGGCTAGTGGCGCGACTACCATTAAAGGCTCCGACGGCCGCCTCTGGATGGAAATTACCGCTCCGGTAAAGGGTTATGTGGCAGTTGGATATCCCAATAACGAGGGTAATTTAGTTTCCTGTACCACAGGAAGCGCCGTGACTCCGAGTCCTTCCCCCGCACCAGCCCCCGCACCAGCACCAGCACCCGCCCCAGCACCAGCGCCCGCCCCGACACCAACGCCAAAACCCACACCAGCGCCGATGCCGGCCCCAGCACCAGCGCCCGCGCCCGCCCCGATGCCTGCCCCGATGCCTGCCCCAGCGCCAGCACCAGCGCCCGCCCCAGCACCAGCGCCAGCACCAGCGCCAGCACCCGCACCAGCCCCAGCGCCCGCCCCTGGCCCTGTAAGTCTGTGCCGCCAAGTAGAACCTCGTGTAGCACCCAATGGTCTAATTATCCGCGCGGATGCTTCCAAAACTTCTGCGATTAAAGGTAGCGTCGCGGCTAACGGCAAAGTAACGCTGGTGCCCAATTACCAGTCTGTGAAAGATAAGAATGGAGAAAATCGTAATTGGGTGGAAATTTCCGCCCCTGCGCCTGGATTTATATCTGCTGGCAATTTGATTATGTGCAAGTAAGATGAGGTAATGGGTCATGGGGCATAGGGCATGGGTATGGGGCATTACTAATTACCTATTACCCATTACCTATTACCCATTACCTATTACCCATTACCTATTACCTTGTTCCATAAAGTTTCATCAATAAGTCCTCTACTCACTATTTTTGTTCGGGATGGGCTGCTTCCGGGGAATCTGCACCCATTTGATTGATAGTAGCAATTAGCTGATATAGCCTGCCTATATGTCGCTGGTTGAAATGCAATATTAGCCTTGGTAAATCGAAACTTTCGTCTCCGACTTCTGCTTGTAAAGCTTGACTTTTTTCAATTTTACCCTGGATTAAAATATCGCTGAAATCCGTATTTAACCGATCGACACTATCCTCAGAAAGTTCCGACTTCAAGCGAATTACCAGTTTTTCATTCACGTAGCGACACGAATGATAAACTAGATAAAAATTGGCGATCGCCTCGCAGGCTAATTCCACATTGTCTGTCACCGTATATAAACTGCGATCGTCGCCGGAAATCAAACCCCTCCCCCGCAATTGTTTTTGTACAAAAGCATCCAAATCTTGCCAATAATCGCCACCTGGTCGATCGATTAACACCACAGGAGCGGGTCCAAACTTACCCGTTTGAATCAAAGTCAGACACTCAAAAGCCTCGTCCAGAGTACCGAAACCGCCGGGAAACAGAGCCAAAGCATCGCTTTCCCGCAGAAAAAACAACTTGCGAGTGAAAAAATATTTAAAATTGAGCAATTTGCCATCACCGGCAATGAAAGGATTAGAACCTTGCTCGAAAGGCAAATTAATATTCAGTCCAAAAGAATGTTCAGCAGTGGCCCCCTCATTTCCTGCTTGCATAATGCCCCCGCCACCGCCAGTAATCACCATAAACCCCTGTTGGGTAATGGCTGTCGCAAAATCTTTGGCTATCTGATATTCTGGCGACTCCGGGGACACCCTCGCCGAGCCAAAAATCACTATTTTGCGAACGTGACGGTAAGGATAAAACATGGAGAAAGCCTTTTCCATATCTCCCAGAGATGCGGAGATAATTTTCCAGTCTAGGCGATCTAGATCCTCTCCGGCTATTCTCACTAGAGTAGAGAGCGATCGTCCGATCCACTCTTGGTGCTTCAACAGAGGCAAGTGATTAATCAAATCTATCACCTTAGCCTGGAGAGATTCAAAAGCTTTGCCAGACGGAGAAGGAATCATGAATTTTTATGTAACTGCAACAATTAATAGCAACTTAACATCGAGGGTACAACCACACTCATCCGCCACAAGTAGTGTTCAGGAATCAATTAACCTAGGTTCGATCCTGTTCCTGCAAGGTACTTTTTCTCAAAGATATCCTTAATTCCAGGAAAGGTCTTGCAATATGGCATGAAACTGTTACCGATATGAAGACCTCTGGCAAATGTAAGTTATTGTTAACAAAGTCAGAAAAAGTCTTACTGTTAATCAACCTCCCAGTCACTACCCAATTTGGATATATTTGGGTAGATTGTGGTAGATCTTCAAAAGTGGTTAAATGTACTTTTCCAAAGTGTTAGCCAGAGTAGTTTTCGGAACTGCCCCAACCACCATATCCACCCGCTGACCGCCCTTAAATATCATCAGTGTTGGAATACTGCGGATACCGTATTGGCTGGCCACGTTAGGATTTTCGTCGGTATTAACTTTTACTACCTTCACCTGTCCATCAAATTGCTGAGCAATTTCATCTACGACAGGGGCGACCATCCTACAGGGCCCGCACCAAGGAGCCCAAAAATCAACTAAAACTGGAACTTCGCTATCGAGCACTTCCTGCTTGAAGGTAGAGTCGGTTACTTGCGCGGCTGCTGACATCCCTAGCCATCCTTGTAAATACTATTTCTCGGTTTATAATTCTAGCAAAAAGTGTAACCAGTCGCACTAAATATTTTAGGACGAAGAAGCAAGAGGACACAAGGTCCAAAGAAGAGGGGACAAGGTAGAAAGTGGGCGATCGAGCGACAACCCGTTATCAAAACCCTCAAACCCTTACTGAGCCAGTAAAAACTCGAACTTTGTTACAAAAGGAACCGCCCAAACAGTAGTTCGGGCGGAGTGTGGTGTGAGGAGTGAACGGAAACTTGTGTCTCCGCTTACTCTATTGTGACATCTCCTCCTCGATAATTCCACAACATTATGTAAATTTCGAGACTATCTCCCAAAATTTGTAAAGGTAAGCTTGTACGTTGCAAGCAAATCTACTTACCCATACCCAATTGCTGAGCTTTTTGATAGACCTTACCCTCCGTCAGCAGAGAAGGAGCAATCACAACTTCCACTTGCTGCATCTCCTTAAGGTCTTTAGCACCAAGGGTTCCCATGCTAGTTTGCAGAGCACCTAACAAGTTGTGAGTCCCATCATCTAGTTGGGCCGGACCTCGAAGAATCTGCTCCAAAGTACCCGTTGTCCCCACTCTAATGCGAGTGCCACGGGGCAAAACGGGGCTGGGAGTTGCCATCCCCCAGTGGAATCCGTGGCCGGGGGCCTCTGCCGCCCTGGCGAAGGGAGAACCAATCATCACGCCATCAGCACCACAAGCAATGCACTTACAGATATCGCCACCGGTAATTAAACCACCATCAGCAATCACTGACACGTATTTGCCTGTTTCGCGATAGTAGTCGTCCCGCGCTGCGGCACAGTCTGCTACTGCTGTCGCTTGGGGAATGCCCACACCCAGCACACCGCGGGAAGTACAAGCAGCTCCGGGTCCAATGCCTACCAGAATGCCAGCAGCGCCTGTTTTCATTAAATTGAGGGCGACTTCGTAGGTGACGCAGTTGCCCAAAACTACTGGTATCGGCATCTCCTGACAAAATTGAGTTAAGTCTAGAGGCGCTACCGATTCCGGGGCCAGAAAAGCTGTTGATACTACAGTTGCTTGTATGAAAAATATATCAGCTCCTGCTGCGGCAACTGTTGAGCCGTATTTACTCGCCCCTGCGGGGGTAGCGCTGACGGCGGCAATCCCTCCTCCCTGTTTAATTTCTTTGATTCGCTGACCGATTAATTCTGGCTTGATCGGTTCGGCATAGAGTTGCTGCATCAAGGAGACGAATTCGTGGTTCCCGACAGAAGCGATGCGCTCTAATATTGGCTGGGGGTCGGCATAGCGGGTGTAAATTCCTTCTAGGTTGAGGACTCCCAGTGCTCCCAATTCCGACAGTAAAACGGCCATGCGGACATCGACTACTCCGTCCATGGCGCTGGCGATAATCGGGATTTCGCGATCGATCCCGCCAATCTGCCACCGGGTGTCTGCCAGACTCGGATCGAGGGTGCGCTGTCCTGGTACGAGCGCGATTTCATCTATGCCGTAAGCTCGGCGAGCACTTTTGCCCCGCCCAATTTCAATATTCACGCTGTTTCACTTCCACAATGTATTTAAATTAGATTAACAAAATCGTAGCCTGCTGGCAGGTAGCGATCGCGCCACTCAGGGGAAAAAAGCTCGATCTTGATTCTGATGCTATGAAATTTAAAGGCGCACTCTTCCTCAGCAATGGCCACGGGGAAGACGCGATTAACTGTCAAATTTTGTCCGCTTTGAGAGCATCTGGCTCCAATGTCGATGTGGCAGCGATGCCCATTGTCGGTGACGGGGCTGCTTACGCCCGATCGGGTGTACGGATGATTGGGCCTACCAGTAAAATGCCCTCCGGTGGCGTTTTTTACATGAATCCAATATTTTTGGTCAAAGATATTGGGGCAGGGCTGATTGCTTTGACTTGGCAGCAATTGCGAGCTGTTTGGAGGCATTCGCCCCACTGCGATTTAGTTGTGGCCACTGGGGATATTGTAGTTGCGGCGATCGCCCATTTGACCGATCGCCCCTATATAATTTTTCTGTCCGCTCATTCTAGTTATTATGAAGGTCGAGTCAATTTAGGTTTCATCTTACCGCGTTTACTCTCGTCCCCTAAATGTCTTACGGTCTTTACCAGAGACGCTTTGACTGCTGCTGACTTAAATCGACAAGGTTTAAAAAAAGCCAAATTTGTCGGCAATCCAGTCATGGACAACCTCCATTCTACTGCCAAAGATTTGCAGTTAATACCGGAAGTTCCGACCATCGCCCTTCTCCCAGGTTCTCGCCTCCCGGAAGCCAATAACAATTTAATTTTATTACTACAATTAGTCAAAGAAATAGTAACTTTAGGTTCACAACCTCTCCAGTTTCTCGCTGCTTTAGTTCCCTCTTTGATGCCAGAATTAGATAAGATTGCCCTGCGGTATGGCTGGGAAAATCACTCAGGAAAACTAATTTTTCCCGATATTAAACCTAATTATCCACATAAATTAGGTGTAGAAGTGCTTTGCTATTCCGATGCTTTTGCAGATATTTTACAACACGCTAATTTAGTAATTGGCATGACAGGAACTGCGGTAGAACAATCCGTCGGCTTGGGAAAACCTGTAATTTCAGTGTCCGGAAACGGGCCATCTTTTACCTATAGATTTGCGGAAGCTCAACACAGACTTTTAGGTGAATCGGTACAGGTATTTGGCAAACAACCAGCGAACCACGAGGTTCTTAAAGAAGCTGCTTTAGGGGTCTATCGGACTTTGCAAGACGAAGCTTATTTAGCCCGGTGCGCGAAGAATGGCTTAGAAAGAATGGGGCGATCGGGTGCTAGCATCAAGATTGCTGATTTCGTGGTCAACAATCTTCGATCGTAAGGTCTATTAATTTTTTAGCAACTCAGAAACAGTTTTAAATTTGTAACCTTGAGACTGCAAAGTCTTGACAATAATCTCTGTTGCTGCTACTGTTTTTGAGCGATCGCCTCCGCCATCGTGCATCACCACAATCGAACCAGAACGCACATGATTAATCACCTGATTTGCAATATCTTCCACGGTGTGTGTTTTTTCATAATCTTGGGAGTCCACATCCCACATAATCAATTTTTTGTGCATTTGGGACAGTAAATAAGACAAAACTAAAAATCTCCGACCCCAAGGTGGTCGAAAACTAATACTATCCTGCTTAACACCTAAATCCCGCAAAAGTTTGTCGGTTTTTGAAATTTCCGCCAACAGAAACTCGCGAGGTTTAAACATCATATCTTTATGAGAGTAGGAATGGTTGGCTAACTCATCTCCCCTAGCAATAATCCTGGGCACGATTTCTGGGTGTTTCTCGATATTGCGGCCGATTTCAAAAAAAGTTGCTTTAACTTGGTAGCGATCTAAAACATCTAAAAGCTGATTGGTATAGGGAGGATAGGGGCCATCGTCGTAGGTAATTGCCACAACTTTGTCTTCAGTGTCAGCGCGGTTAAAACCTAAAAAATTGTGAAATTTAGTAATTTTTATCAATAGGGCTGATGCCAAAAATAATGCGATTATGACCAGCAGATTTTTTTTATATTTTTTACGGATGCCCATAGATGGAAGCAGTCAAACGAAAATTACATGATATATGTTATATTACCACCATTCAAATTTCACCGCCCGAATTTTAAAAATTCCCGGAAATAACAGCAGGATAGAGATGAAACAAAACCTGTTTAAGGTGCGCTCCTATAAAATAAAAAAAAGATACAATTAAGTAAAGTACAACCATAAACTTTGTAGACATGAAACTAAAACGATTAGGTCACGTAGCCGTTTGCGTGCAAGACATTGAAAAATCTGCTGATTTCTACCAAAACTTGGGTATGGAGTTAGTCTGGAAAGATGCAGACTGGGCTTATTTGAAAGCAGGAGAAGACGGACTGGCGCTGTTGAGTCCTACTTACGATCAAGCAGGGCCACATTTTGGGTTCGTATTTGACGATCGCACCGAGATGGAATCAGCCTACGAACAACTCAAAGTTGAGGGTGTTTCCGTCACTCACATACACGAACACCGGGACGGTACTGCATCCTTTTATGGCAGAGATCCCGATGGTAACGGCTTTGAGTATCTTTACGAACCAGTCCCCTCGCCTAAATAGTGATGGGAATTTTCCCAAAAAGATAGTCAAGAACAGATATAGATTAGTTGTTGGTGATGCCTTATTGGTGGCGATCGCGTGCCAATAACCACTCACGAATCACCAATCACCATTTATCCCCAACCCTGGCGGGGCGGGGACTGACAGCCACCGCCCCCAAAACTCCAAACCACTCTCCGATTCTTTCCTTCCCGGAACACCCGTCGTAGTCGCCGAAGAATCTGACGTAGCCAGACCGAGGGAGTACAGTAAGGTTTAAACTCTCAATAGCCACAAACATATCCAGAACTTCCGAAAATCGATCCGATAATCTAAAATCTAAAATCTAAAATCTAAAATCCTCATGTTTCAAAGAATACAAGTCAAAAACCGCTGGAAATCAATCCTCAAACCCTGGGCAGAAATAGACCCCTGGCTGTTCGCCGCCTGCATCGGCCTCACCATATTCGGGGGAATCATGATTCACAGTGTTGAGATCAATCAAGGATTGATCGATTGGTGGCGACACTGGGTGACAGGCGGAGTAGGTTTGTGTTTAGCCATCATCATTTCCCGGTGTCGCTACGAAGTATTGATCGAGTGGAAATGGCCAATCTACATAGCGATCAATTTGTCACTGATTGCGGTGCGGTTTATCGGTAGTACAGGACTCGGTGCCCAAAGGTGGATTAATATCGGCGGCTTCTACTTGCAACCGTCAGAATTTGCCAAAATCGGCATGATTATTACTTTAGCAGCCCTGATGCACGATAAAACAGTCCCTACGTTGCGGGATATGTTCAAGATGCTAGCAATCATGGCTGTACCCTGGGGATTGATTTTTGCCGAACCAAATTTGGGGACTTCTCTGGTATTTGGGGCGATAACCATGGGGATGTTTTACTGGGGTAATGTCAATCCCGGTTGGTTGATCTTGCTATTTTCTCCTTTGTTCTCCGTGCTTCTCAATAACTTGTCTACACCGATTTGGGTAGGTTGGATATTAGTGGCGGGTGTGATTGCTTGGCGGTCTCTACCTTGGCGCTGGTTGGGGACTTTCGCTACAGTGCTGGTGAATGTGGTTTCGGGACACGTCGGACATATTTTTTGGAGCGTGCTCAAAGATTATCAAAAAATGCGGCTCACAGGGTTTTTAAACCCAGAAAAAGACCCTTTAGGTAGCGGATATCACTTGATTCAATCTCGGATTGCGATCGGTGCTGGGGAGCTCAAGGGGAGGGGATTGAATCACGGAACCCAAACTCAACTTAACTTTATTCCCGAACAGCATACGGACTTTATCTTTTCAGCGATTGGTGAAGAATTAGGTTTTATTGGTTGTATTTTAGTCTTATTTTGTTTCTGGCTAATTTGTTTGCGGTTGGTGATTATTGCTCAAACTGCTAACGATAATTTTGGTTCTTTGTTGGCAATTGGAATACTGTCAATGTTGATTTTTCAAGTATTCGTGAATATTGGGATGAACATCGGCTTAGCACCTGTTACGGGGATTCCGCTACCTTTCTTGAGTTACGGTAATGCCTCGCTGCTGAGTAATTTTCTAGGGTTGGGGCTGGCGGAGTCGGTGGCGAATCGGCGACAGCGCAAGAAGATGTGGAATAGGTAAAAAATATTGGTTATTTGTTATTTGTTATTGGTTGTTTGTTGGTGGTTAGTTGTTATTGGTTAGTTGTTAGTTGTTATTTGTTGGTGGTTCGTTGTTGTTGGTTCGTTGTTAGTTTAATAACCAGTAACTAATAACCAAAAACTAATAACCAACAACCAATAACGAATAACCAACAACTAATAACCAATGCCCAATGCGCGATTCCCCATTCCCCATTCCCCATTCCCTATTCGTTCATATTTTTGTAAGTAGCCACAGCAGAAGGAGAACTCCGATTTAAGTAGCGGAATATCCAATACTTAAATACGGTATCCAAGATCACAGGAAAAGTGGCAATGAACAGAAATATGAACTGCCGATTTTCTGGTAGTCCGAAATGTCTTGATACACCTTCCAGAATTACTTCCCAACCGTGGGGTGAGTGGAATCCGACAAACACATCGGTAAACAAAATAATCACAAAAGCCTTGGCACTGTCACTGAGACCATAAACCACATCGTCCATAAAAGACTTGACAATTTCAATTTCTTTCTTGTTGGTGAGGAGAATCATCACAAAAGCCAGACAGGAAATCAAATCGGAAAACACATTTTTGATGGCCCCAGAGCTTTCACTCCCGAATTCTTCAGCTATTTCCAGAGCTTTTTCTTCAATTCTCTTTTCGGTTTCTTCTGGAGAAATTGCTGGAGCCCTACCAATCAATGTTTGAAATTTCAGGTGTTGCTCAAATTTTTCCAATTCTTTAAAGGCTTCCTCTTCCAAATCAACATTGATGAAAACAGGAGCATTGTTATTCGTTCTTATGCGATCTACTATCGGTCCAACTATAAAATTTTTGGCGATTTGATGAGTCAACAGTGGCACTAATATCAAAAGTAAAATAAACCTCAAAGAAATGACGGTTTTTACTTTTGAGTTACGAAAATTTTTAACTACTTCTTTTTCCGCGGCCGGATCTAACTCTTTAGTAATGCGATTCAAGGTTCCCAAAAGCGATCTGGGCAATAAACTCACTTCCTCAATATAAGTATCAACTCCCTCAGCGTCACTGGGGATGGAGTTAGGGGAACCGTTATTTTGGTAAGGTTGAGGACTGCCAGTTTTAGAACTAATGGGAAGATTGGGACTATTAGAAATTGGTACAATAGCCGTGGGTTTACGATTAATGTAGCGGGCGATGACCCTATCAATAAACTCTAACTTTTCAAAGACAAGGGAGGCTCGATCTTTGGTATCTATGCCGAATCCACGGTGGTAACGATCGACCAAAACTCCACCCTTCGGTTGAGCAGCTACCCGCTCCGGTAGTTCCAAAAAAGCACGGCTGGCATTAAACTCAACCATTCTAGTTTGAATGGCTTTGAGGTATTTTTGCAGATCGGATTTAAAGTAAGATAAAGTGCTGTCTCCGTAATCGCCCCCGCCATCGCCAATGGGTTGACCACCAAAATGTTCGTCTTCGATCGCCTTAATTGCCAAAGCAGCTTCGTAGGCTTGTTCTAGAGCTCTTTCAGGCGTTTCTCGATACCATTGGCGAGCACTGTAGAGATATTTTACAAATCTGTTCCAGGGAGAAGTATTCATAGCTAAAGCTGGTTAGTCTACGGTGGGATTAGTGATTAAAGTATTCATGGTATAGTAGCAAACTTACTTAGATTAGAAATCGTGTCTTCGGATTCAATTTGGATTGTCGGAGCCGCTCGCAGCGGCAAAACCAGTCGCCTAATTGAACAGTTCTGCCTGTGGAGCAAAACTGTTAAGCCTCTGTCAGCAACAGTTTCAAGTCGCTTGGGTTCTGGCCATCGCAGGCTGGGACAGACTGGGCGAGCAATTTTAGTTTTAGCAGCTAATGGAGAAAATCGCCTGGAATTAGCCGATCGCATCGCCGTCGCCACCCAAGGAAAATATACCTTTAACTCAACCACACCCTTTGGCTTTTTCGAGCAGGAGGTAATGCTTTTTTGGCCGCTGCTAGTGGATTCCCTGGAATTGAGGGCCCAATTTCCTCTGCGGCTGCAACCTGAAACTGAACTGGAACTTGCAACTAGACTATGGCGTCACGAGCTAGACGAAGGGATTTTGCAACAAACAGGGGTGAGTCCAAATCGCATGGTGCGTCGAACTCTAGATTTGTTACAACTGGCTGCGGTTAGCGGGACACCGATCGAAGCAATTCCCACTATTCTGGAACAGGGATTTGCTCAGCAAAGTGGCCAGACTCGTCTGTGGACTACCATGGGAGAGTTGCTGGGAAGATGGCGGGAATGGTGTTTGACAAGGGGGCTGCTGACTTACGGAATTATTGGGGAACTCTACTGGCGCTATCTGTTGCAGAATCCCACTTACCAAGAGCGTTTAGCCTCGCGATACCAAGCAGTCATCGCTGACGATGTGGATGATTATCCAGCCATCAGTCGCGATTTGTTGGAGTTTTTGCTGTCTTCAGGGGCGACGGGGGCCTTCACCTACAATCCAGATGGAGGAGTGCGCTTGGGCTTGGGGGCTGATACTGAATATATGGCTCAACTGGAAACACGCTGTGCCACAGTGGAATACTTGGATCGAAAAGCAGGTTTAGCTAAAGATATTGGTGAGTTAGCGGTGAATTTAGCTGTTAATTTTGATGCTTTTTATCCTTTTGGTTTGAGTTTTCCTGTGGAGGTGCGATCGATCCAAACTACCTCACGGGCCCAACTGCTGCGAGAAACCGCTGAAATCATTGCTGAGGCGGTTAAGTCAAAGGCTGTGGCACCGGGGGAGATAGCCGTAATTGCTCCTGGTATAGATGCGATCGCCCGTTACACCCTCACAGAAATTTTAGCCCGCGACAACATCGCCACGGAATCCCTTAACGATCAGCGTCCCTTGTCAAGTACCCCAGCGATTCGAGCTTTGTTGACAGTGCTAGCGTTAGTTTATCCGGGACTAGGCCGTTTAGTCGATCGAGACGCAGTAGCGGAAATGCTGGTAGTGTTAAGCAGGCAGAGAAACCGCCCATGGGAAGAGGAACCGGAAGCAGAGGCTAACAATCCCACATCTAAAATCCCACATCTAAAATCGATCGACCCCGTGAGAGCTGGTTTAATTGCCGATCACTGTTTTTGTCCCAATCTCGATCGACCCCCATTGTTACCGTTGACAGCCTTTCCTCGATGGGACAGACTTGGATACCGAGCGGCGGCTGCTTACGAGGACATTGTGGAGTGGATCGAACAACAGCGGAGGCAACAACAGGAGCGACTGTTGCCGAGTCCTATTTCCCTGCTCGATCGAGCTATCCAAAAATTTCTGATCTTCGATCGATACCTAGCCTACGATCGACTAGCAGCCCTGCGAGAATTAATGGAAACTGCCACTCACTATTGGGAAATAGACGGACGAATGCAGCAAATAGAACCAAAGTCCGGTGGCGACTCCGAGACGATCGCCCGTTTTATTCATTTATTGCGCCAAGGAACCGTCACCGCCAACCCCTTTCCAGTCAGGCCAGAGGGGCCCGACGGCCAAACCGTCACCATCGCCAATATCTTTCAGTACCGCAGCAGTCGCCGCGCCCACCAATGGCATTTTTGGCTAGATGCGGGTTCGCCACTGTGGCTGAGTGGGGGTGCGGCGACGCTGTATGGTGCTCCTTTGTTTTGGCGATCGCAACAGGGGCGATCGTGGGAAAGTGAAGACGAAGAAACAGAAGGACAACAGCGACTGCGGCGAATTCTGGTAGATTTGTTAAGTCGCTGTTCCCAACTTTACCTATGCCACAGCGAACTCGCCGTCAACGGACAAGAACAAACCGGGCCACTTCTGCCTCTAATTCACAACTCTGTTTCTTATCAAAGACCTGCGATGGGTAGAAGGTAGAAACCAGAAACAAGAAGGAAGAATAAATTAGTTAAGTAGAAGGAAGAAGATCGATGTGAATAATCGCAAGCCAGTAAGCTTTTAAGCGATTTGGATCTTGCATTTAATTACGTGGACTTACTTAGTTGTTACTTGTTATTTGTTAGTTTTTACTTCCCCTAACCAATAGCAAGTACATCAATACCCAATCCCTGCCGTTTAATCCGCCCATTACCGATTACCGATTACCGATTACCGATTACCCATTACCCATTACCCATTGCCCATTACCCATTGCCCAATTAATTTAGTATGTTAGAACAGAATGAGATTATTAATCAATGTAAGGCCAAAATTTTGGCAACTAACTGATATCAATCAGTTTGAAAGTCAATCATAATCATTGTGTAAAGGAGCCAAAATTATGCCATCAGCAGTACCATTTATTCCGGTGCCAACGCCAACTCCAACTCCAGACCCAACGCCAACGCCAACTCCAGACCCAACGCCAACCCCAACGCCAACTCCCCCCCCAACGCCCACTCCGGCCCCAACGCCAACTCCCGCCGACGATACATTTGGGGGGATAGACGACACCTTGGGCACAGGTGGCAGCACGACACCGGCAATCATCGGCGGAATTATCCGCGGTACAGACAAAAACGACACCTTGATAGGCAGTATCGGCCCCGACGTGATTTCTGGGCTGCAAGGCAACGATAACCTCCAAGGTGGGGAGGGCGACGACCTGGTATTTGGCAACGAAGATGATGATGTACTATTCGGCGGACCAGGTAACGACGCTCTCGACGGCGGTTCAGGACTAGATACGCTCTACGGAGGGAAAGGTAGCGACTCCCTAGACGGGGGAAATAACCCCGACCTGCTTTATGGTAATGACGGCAACGACACCGTAGTGGGAGGGGAAGGCAGAGACACAGCTTTCGGTGGCAAAGGCGGTGACAGCCTGCGCGGTGGCTTGGGTGATGATAGTATGTTTGGCGATCGAGGTGATGACGTTCTTTGGGGCGACCAAGGTAACGACTCCCTGTTCGGTGGCGACGGCGACGACCTGGTATTTGGCAACGAAGGAGGCGACTGGCTCTACGGCAACGTCGGCGCGGACACAATTTTTGCCAATGATGGGGACGACATCATTTTCGGCGGTGCTGGCGACGATATCATCGATGGTGGTGCTGGCAACGACGTTCTGTGGGGGGAAACAGGCAAAGACTTAGTTTCAGGAGGCGAAGGCAAAGATGTCTTCGTCATGGCCCGTGTTAGCTCTCCCGGCATTGGTGGCAGCACAGACCCCGTATTTATCACCAGCGGTGGCCCTGACATTGGTGATGCCGATATTTTTACAGATTTTCGCCAAGGCGAAGATCTAATTGGGTTAGGCGGAGACCTCAAATTTGAAGATTTGATCATCTTCCAAAGCAGCGACACCAAAGCAGGCAGTACGATTATTCGCAACGGTGTCAGTGGCGACTTTTTAGCAGTATTGCCTGGAGTGGACAGCAGAACCCTCGGCCGCAGCAGTTTTGTGATTGGCCAGACAGTTCCCGGCAGCGCTACCCCTCTCCCCACACCGACTCCAGCCCCCACTCCGACTCCAACACCCAATCCGACACCAACTCCAACTCCGACTCCAACACCGACTCCAACTCCAACACCGACTCCAACACCGACTCCAACTCCAACACCAAATCCGACACCAACACCAAATCCAACCCCAACACCCAATCCGACACCGACTCCAACACCGACTCCAACTCCCTTGCTCAATCAGGCTCCAAAGGCAGTTAACGACAACTTCACCACCGTGGCGGGACAAACACTGAGTCTCAACGTCCTGTTAAACGACACTGACCCGGACAATAACATTCTGACTGTTACCACTTTTACCGCCACCAGCAAGGGGAGTTTGACTCCTGTGGGCGGTGGCAGTTTCAAATACACCCCGAATGCTGGCTTTTCTGGTGCCGACAGCTTTAGTTACTCCATCTCAGATGGCAGAGGAGGTACAAGTCAGGCGGTAGCGACAATTAACGTCAGTAGCCCGCCGAAGCTAGCAATTAATGATGGTGTAGTTGTGGCTAAAAGCGCTCCGATTGGGACAATTACGGCGGCCGATTTGTTAGTTACAGACAGCGACAACACGGCGTCGGAAATTGTTTACACGATTACTCAAGCCCCTAACGCCAACAAAGGCTTTATCCAAAGGGGTACTGCTTTGTTGAATGTCGGCAGTAAATTCACCCAAGATGATATCAATAACAACATCATCAAATACAACCTGTTACCGACTGGGGGCAACGACAGCTTTACGTTTACAGCGTCAGACGGTTCTGGGACGATCGGACCGGCATCCTTCAGTATTACCGTTGTAGATAGTATTGTCGATCGCAGCAACCTCCCAGCCAGCAGCTTTACAGGCAGTAACCTAAGCGACTTTATCATCGGGGGCGCCGGGGACGATACCCTCAGTGGCGGTGATGGCAACGACATCATCGACGGCAGAGCCGGCAACGACCTAGTATTAGGTCAAGCAGGGAACGACTCTCTGCTGGGTTTTACAGGCAACGACACCATCGACGGAGGCGAAGGCAACGACACCATCGACGGCGAAGACGGCATCGACTCCCTCATAGGCGGGGTGGGTAATGACCTGATGTTTGGGGGTAATGACAACGACATCCTCAGTGGCGGTGACGGTAGCGATACCATTGACGGTGGCACAGGCAATGACTCCGTACTTGGCGAAGTTGGCGACGACTCGATACTTGGCGGCGTTGGTAACGACACCTTATTTGGCGGGGTTGGCGACGACTCCATCGAAGGCGGTGTTGGTGATGACATCCTCGACGGCGGTATCGGCAGAGACTTCCTCGATGGCGGTATCAATAACGACTCCATCTCCGGTGGCGACAGCGAAGACACCATTTTGGGTGGAGACGGCAACGATACTGAACTCGGAGGTGCGGGCAACGACTATCTCTTGGGCGAAGCTGGTAGCGACTCGCTGTTGGGAGATGCGGGAGACGACACCATCGATGGTGGCATTGGCAGCGATAGTCTGAGTGGCGGCTTCGGCAACGACTTGCTGTTGGGTGCTGATGACAATGACTCGCTTTCTGGGGGTGCGGGCAATGATATTATCGGCGGCGGTGCTGGTTCCGACTTACTCACGGGGGATGTTGGCAATGATTTCTTCTACTACGAGACTCCTAACGAAGGTGTGGATATTATTGCTGATTTTAACAACGGTAATGGCAACGATAACTTCTTGTTCAGGTCTGCAAACTTTGGTGGCTTTACTAACTCTGGCACTGCTAACGATTTCACCAGTTTTATTGTCAGAAATATTGGCAGTGGTGGAGACAATATCAGCAAGCAATCGGTCATTTTGTTTGAAAATAAATTCGACAATGCTCAAGCAGTGAATGCAGTATTGAAAAATCAGAATGGTTCGGGCAAAACAGGAGCTTTCTTTGTGTATCTGAATAATACTTTCAACAAGTATGTTCTCGGCTTCGACCCGAATGCTGCTGATGACAGTCTCCCAGCTTTTGATTTGGCTGTGTTGAATTCTATTCCTACAGTCCCAGGTTCTCTGAGCACGGTGATTACTGCGTCGCAGTTTAAGTTTATCTAGCCTGAGATTTTAGATTGTTATGATTCTTAAGAGCAGGCATCCTGCCTGTTCCACCAAGAATGAATTTGATTGGGGGGTGGGCTCTTATAGCCCGCCCATAAAAGACTTGTTGAGAATCGATTGTTTGATTTTTGAGTAGTGTCGCAAGGAGGCGGAATTATGCCAAGTGCAGTACCAGCAGCTTTTCTGAGAGGGGACCCATTGTTCCTGTTAGAGAATCAACCAGCTACAACGACTTCATCTACCGGTACAACGACTTCATCTACCGGTACCACAACTTCATCTACTGGTACAACGACTTCATCTACTGGTACAACGACTTCATCTACCGGTACAACGACTTCATCTACCGGTACAACGACTTCATCTACCGGTACAACGACTTCATCTACTGGTACAACGACTTCATCGCCCGGTACAACAACTTCATCTACCGGTACAACGACGATTTCGATAACGCCTGTATCACGACCAACTCCGATCGCCCCTCCGACCCCCCCCACACCGATATTTGTCGATGGCATAGTGGTAGGAAGCAGCATCGCTGACTATTTCATCGGTAGCTTGTTCAATGACACCATTTCCAGCCGTGAAGGGGATGACACAATTCTCGGTCGCGATGGGGATGATTTACTCAGAGGGGAGGATGGTAATGATTATCTCAACGGTGGAGCCGGCAAGGATATAGTTGATGGCGGCCCTGGTAATGATACCGCACGGGGTGGTAAAGATGATGACCTGGTAATTGGCGATCGGGGTAACGATCAAGTTTTTGGCGACCAAGGCAACGATACTGTCTTGGGTAGTGAAGGTGATGACACACTCTATGGCGGTAAGGGGAATGACTCTCTGCGCGGAGGTGGCGAGGGCGACTTAATTTTTGGCGACAAGGGCAATGACAGTATTTTTGGCGATACCGGCAACGATTGTTTGCAGGGCGGTGCTGGCACTGATTTGCTGTTTGGTGGAGAGGGTGGAGACATCATCAGTGGCGGCGTAGGCAATGATACTGCTGATGGCGGCGATGGAGATGACCGACTCTTCGGGGGGGATGGCAATGATTCTGTGTCTGGTGGCGCAGGAGATGATGTTATGGCGGGCGATCGCGGTACTGATACTCTGACAGGAGGCGATGGTGCGGATATCTTTATTCTCGGTAGGGTGGGCACATCCGCTGGGGGTAGCGGTTTTCTGACTACTGGTGGACCTCAAATTGGCGATGCTGATTTAATTACAGATTTTAAGGCTGGAGATTCGATCGGTCTAGCTGGAGGTTTGAGCTTTACAGACTTAAATATCTTTCAGGGTCAAGGATCGAATTCTAGCAACACAATTATTCAAGACAAGCGCACTGGTGAATTTTTGGCGGTCTTAATTGATGTTAGGGCTAACGCGCTAGATGAATCTAAGTTCACGACAGCTCAAATACCCCGCGTAGATGACAATCCCTTCATCATTCAGGGGACAACGACTTCCACCACTGGCACAACGACTTCCACAACTGGGACAACGACTTCCACAACTGGCACAAGAACTTCCACAACTGGGACAACGACTTCCACAACTGGGACAACGACTTCCACCACTGGGACAACGACTTCCACCACTGGCACAAGAACTTCCACCACTGGCACAACGACTTCCACCACTGGGACAACGACTTCTACAACTGGGACAACGACTTCCACAACTGGGACAACGACTTCTACAACTCCCACACCAGCAACCACAACTCCCACACCAGCAACCACAACTCCCACACCAGCAACCACAACTCCCACACCAGCAACCACAACTCCCACACCAGCAACCACAACTC
>NZ_JBGJZU010000067.1:33475-35709 GCF_041354475.1 Microcoleus sp. | reverse complement strand
TGTGGTGGTGTTTTGGGTGTTGGTGTGGCCGTGGCTGGTGTAGGTGTTGGTGTTGGCGGTGTTGGTGTCGGCGGTGTCGGTGTGGGCGTTGGTGTTGGCGGTGTTGGTGTCGGCGGTGTCGGTGTTGGCGTGACTGGTGTCGGTGTTGGCGTGACTGGTGTCGGCGTCGGTGCCGGCGTCGGTGCCGGCGTCGGTGTCGGCGTCGGTGCCGGCGTCGGTGCAGTGTAATTAATAATAGTTGTGGTAGCGGTATCAGCGGTAATTGTCGGTGTTACCGCTGCGATACCTGTGGCCTCCGACAGGGTGACGGTAATAGTTTCATCGGGTTCAACGATGGTGTCGCCCAACACATCCAGAGTGATAGTTTTTGATGTTTCACCAGTCGCAAAATTAATCGTGCCAGTAGCATTCCTTGCCCCAGAAGTGCCGCCGATATTGTTATAATCGCTGCCGTTGGTAGCAGTTCCTGCGATCGCATATTTGACGCTACTTGCCCCGTTAGTGACGTTGCTGCGAGTCACAGTGAAAGTTAGAGGTTTTTTGCCGCTATTGCCTTCGTCAATGCTGGCAGTACCGGCAGCAATGGCATAAGTAACAAAAACCTGATCGGAAATAGTTAGAGTTGTTTTCTTTGTAGAGCCGGCAATCGCACCTGTAATTGTGCCAAGGTTGAAAATTACAGTTTCGGGGTTTTCCGAAAGATTGTCAGGCTTGATAGTAACTGCAACATTCTTGGTGAGTGCGTCACCTGTTGCACCTGCGGGGAAGGTAATCGAAGTAGGGGAAAAGGTGTAGTCTGTATTTTGGGTGGCGGTGCTGCTGGAGTCGAGGAGAATTGGCACAACTACATCGTTTAAGGGAGTGCCGCCGGTGATGTTGACGGGAATATTAACTACTGTGTCTGTTGTTCCTTCCACGCCGCTGTAAGTGGCCGCACCGAAGTTAACTGTATTCGATGTATTCAGCAGAACCGAGACATTTGAATCGAAAGCCGTAGCTATATCCAACTTGCCGTCAGCATTAAAATCTCTCGCAATCATATAAGCATATGCGAAAGAATTCGGGATCGTAAAGTTGCTGAGATTACCAAATTTACCCGTACCATCTCCTAACAAAACCGAAAGGGAGGTACTATAGTAGTTAGACGTGGCTAAATCGAGTTTGCCGTCGCCATTAAAATCCCCTGCAACCACAGATTGGGGATATCCTCCAGTAGTTGCCACATTAAAGTTGTTAGCAGTATCAAAATTACCCGTACCATCTCCCAAGAAGACTGAGACAGATTTATCGGTGCTGTTATTAGTGGCGATATCGAGTTTGCTGTCGCCATTAAAGTCGCCTGTGACGACAGTTCGCCCAGTCCCGCCGGTGCTGCTATTGTTAGTGGGGGAGCTAAGGTTAACGGGGGAGTTAAAGTTGCCTTTACCATCTCCTAAGAAAACGGAGATGTTATTAGTCTTTTCATTGTTCGACGTGACTAAATCGAGTTTGCCGTCGCCGTTAAAGTCGGCTGTGGCAATAGTAAACTTTGGTGTTTGTGTACTAATCTTAACGGGAGTACCAAAGCTACCAGTACCGTCTCCAAAAAGTATTGAAATGAAGTTATCAAAACTGGAGTAAGGAGTTGTGGCTAAATCTAACTTGCCATCTCCATTAAAGTCACCGGTTACGATCGACTTATAATTTATCCCTTGAGCGAAATTGGTAGGATCGCCAAAACTGCCAGTACCCGTCCCCAGCCGGATCGAAACGAAATTGCTGTAACCTTGAGACTGAACATTCGCTACAGCTAAATCGAGTTTGCCGTCTCCATTAAAGTCACCCACTGCAACGCCATTGGGATTATCCTTACCTCCTGGCTTCAATAAGCTGATAGGAGTACCAAAGCTGCCCGTAGTACCCGTCCCCAACAATATCGTAAGATCTCTTGGGGAGTTGTTTTCCCCCATTGGCACTACTAAGTCGAGGAAACCGTCACCATTAAAATCTCCCTTACCAATGTCAGAAATGCTTCCTTGGCCCACACTATAGTCCCTGGCTTCACTGAAGGTGGCAAGGACGTGGTTGTATGTTGCTAGAACTTCGGGCAGAAATGCTAAAGAGGCTGCTATTTTCCCGGTTGTTGTTTCTAGTTTCCAGTCGCCGCCTTTTGCTGCACTGCCGGTGAGGTTTTTGGAGGCGGCAACGTTGGTATTTGTGAGTTGGGCGATGCGCTGGATGAAGGTTCCGCCGTT
>NZ_JBGJZU010000067.1:0-33375 GCF_041354475.1 Microcoleus sp. | reverse complement strand
CGTTTCAACCCCCGTCTCATAGCGAAAGTCCTCTAAAGAGGACTGAATAGCCTCGCCCTCGCCCGCAGGTCCGCCGTTCGTTTCAACCCCCGTCTCATAGCGAAAGTCCTCTAAAGAGGACTGAATAGCCTCGCCCTCGCCCGCAGGTCCGCCGTTCGTTTCAACCCCCGTCTCATAGCGAAAGTCCTCTAAAGAGGACTGAATACCCACCTTGTTTTCAGTCGGTTTCAACCGACTTGCGCTATGAGACGGGGAATTAATTCCCCGGCGGACTTTGAGGTAATCGTCAGGCCCCGATGCGACATTACAACCATAAATCAGAATTTCCGCACGAGGAGTTAAAGCACTCCGCCACTGCTGCAACTTCTCGGCATAACTTTCCAGATTGTCAGCACACAATCTAGTTTTTCCCAGTTGCAAGCTACCCGGAGCACCGTGAGAAACTATGTGAATGCTATCAATATTTGTGCGATCGCCCAAAACTTCAGTAATTTGTGCGATCGCATCCCGGTTCCCATCTAAAACCACTACTTCCGTACCCGGTGTTACCCCCGCAATCAAACTTTGATAATCTGTAACCAGGCGATCGATAAAGGCGATCGCACTTCCTGAAACTTGAGTTTTTAAGTTTGGCATCATACAACCTAATGCTGAGTTGAAAAAAGAGTCAAAATTTGTTGTACCAACGATAACGGCTTATTGCCTAAAGATCTGTAAAGATTTGATAAAAATGTATTGATACATAGTCCCTCGATCGACTTTTGGAGCGAAATGCTGGGGGAGCATCCCGATTTTCTAAGGGCGAAGCATGACCGCAGACAATTTATTAGGGATCACCAGAGATTTACAGCGGTCATGCTTCGCCCCTACAATATTTCTATTAAATCAGATGACTATTTGAGAACGTGAGTGAGTTCTCATCGACTTCTCATCGACTTTTCAATACTCCCTTCCCCGTGCAACACAATCGTGTCAGAATACAAAGCGAAGCATCGAGTGAGATCCTTCAGTTTCTTCATTTAGTCCAGAATGACAGAACTACGTTAAAATGTGTAGTGCCAGTTTAATGGGTCGTTGCATAAAATTCGATCCCCCCTAGCCCCCCTTAATAAGGGGGGGACAAGAAGCACTCAAAGTCCCCCTTATTAAGGGGGGGACAAGAAGCACTCAAAGTCCCCCTTATTAAGGGGGATTTAGGGGGATCAAGATATGTGCAACGACCCATTAAATTGGTATGAGTCCCGTTGAATATAAAATCTACTATTAGTTGAATGAAATCAGTTTATACAGTAAATTTGGCACAGATCCAAGAACTAGAAAGTATTGTGGATGCTGCTAGTGTCTCTTCCTGGCAAGATACAGAAGCATTTTGGCAAGAAAGACTCGAAATAGCAGTTAGCCCAGACACACACATTGACTGCATTGTTTATCCCAATACCCAGGAAGAACTCGCGGCTGTGATTGCTTGGGCTGGGCAAAATGGTTATGCTGTTCTGCCTTGTGGTGGCGGCAGTAAACTGGATTGGGGCGGTTTGGTCAAATTAGACTCGAATCTCCGACTCATGGCTGTCAACACTTCGCGCCTGAATCGATTGATAGAACACGCTGTGGGCGATTTAACCGTGACTGCGGAAGCGGGGATGAAGTTTGCGGATTTACAGCAAGTTTTAGCCGCCGCCGGTCAGTTTTTGCCGATCGATCCCGCCTATCCACAGCAAGCAACCTTGGGTGGCATTGTCGCTACTGCTGACGCGGGTTCCCTGCGACACCGCTATCGGGGGGTTCGCGATTTGCTGTTGGGAATGACTTTTGTGCGATCGGACGGTAAAATTGCCACTGCGGGCGGCCGAGTAGTCAAAAACGTCGCCGGTTACGATTTGATGAAACTATTTACCGGTGCTTACGGCACTCTAGGTATCATTAGTCAAGTCACTTTCCGAGTTTATCCCCTCCCCGTCGCCTCCGAAACAGTTCTCTTGACTGGGGCACCAGGGCCTTTAACTCAAGCAACCCAAATCCTTTTATCTTCGGCTTTGACTCCCACAGCCGTGGATTTACTATCGCCGGATTTAGTAGCCAAATTAGGTTTAGGAAAGGGCCTAGGATTAATAGTCAGATTTCAAAGTATCCCAGAGAGTGTTAAACAACAATCAGCCCGCTTGCGGGAAGTTGGCGAAAAGTTGGGTTTGCAAGGGGCTAGCTGGGACGAAAATGATGACCATCAGTTATGGCAAACATTGCCAGAAACTATCTGGAATCATACCCAAGACTCTCCGATTATTTGCAAAATAGGAGTCAGACCCTCCGAAGCTGTCAAGGTAATGGACGAATTGCCCATTCAGGATGCTGTGATTCATGCAGGTAGCGGTTTGGGGATTTTGCGCTTTGATCAGACTGTGACTGCGGAAACACTGTTGCAAATACGCCGAGTCTGTGAAGCTAAAGCAGGTTTTTTGACTGTTTTGGCTGCGTCTCCTGCTCTCAAGCAACAGTTGGATGTTTGGGGCTATACTGGAAGTGCGATCGATCTTATGCGCCGGATTAAAAAACAATTTGACTCGCACAATATTTTGAGCCCCAATCGTTTTATTAATGGTATTTAGTTTAAAGTTTGTAGTAAGGACTTCAGTCTTTGTTTTTTGACGAACCACGAAGACGCGAAGACCACGAAGGAGGAGAAAAGAAGAGAAGAGAAGTATTTGTTTGCTTCTGATTTCGATTTTCAATAACTAAAGCTTTATTCTTGGTTCATTTTTTCTTATTTCTTCTTTCTGCCCTATGCAAACTTCCGAAAAATCTCAAGTTCCCAGCGACAATTTTAAGCCTGCTAAGGAGAGCAATTTTTTAGCACAAAATTCTCATTTACAAAGTCCAGAATTACAGGGTTTTGATACTAATAATCCTCCGAATCCTAAATTAATCGATACTTGCGTGCACTGTGGTTTTTGTTTGTCCACTTGTCCTAGTTATCGGGTACTGGGTAAAGAAATGGATTCCCCCAGAGGCCGCATTTATTTGATGGATGCGATTAACGAAGGTGAAGCTCCTTTGAATGAAGCAACTTCCCAGCATTTTGATACTTGTTTGGGCTGTTTGGCCTGCGTTACTACTTGTCCGTCGGGTGTACAATACGATCAATTAATTTCCGCCACACGTCACCAAGTTTCTCGGAATCAGGAACGCTCGTTTTCTGATAAAGTAATTCGCACTCTGATTTTTAATCTTTTTCCCTATCCTCACCGATTGCGGCCTTTACTTTTGCCTTTGTTTATTTATCAAAAATTAGGACTACCTCAACTGGTTCGCAGCACAGGTTTACTGAAAAAAGTATTTCCCCGTTTGGCTGCGATGGAATCAATTTTGCCGAAAGTTACTATTGATTCTTTCCGGGATAATTTACCAGCGGTAATTCCAGCCCAAGGCGAAAAACGCTATCGAGTCGGTGTGATTTTAGGCTGTGTACAGCGGCTGTTGTTTTCCCCGGTTAATGAAGCTACGGTGCGTGTTTTAACGGCTAATGGTTGTGAGGTGGTGATTCCGAAAAGTCAGGGATGTTGTGCTGCTTTACCGGAACACCAAGGACAAGCGCAACAGGCACAAACTTTGGCGAGACAAATGATTGACAGCTTTGAAAATACGGGTGTCGATTTTGTGATTATCAATGCTGCGGGTTGTGGTCACACTTTGAAAGAATACGGTCATATTTTAGCTGATGACGATGCCTATCGGCAGAAAGCTGAGGCTTTTGCGGCTAAGGTTAAGGATGTGCAAGAGTTTTTGGCAATGGCGGGTATGACGGCAAAACTTCATCCTTTGGTGGACGGAGATTTGACAATTGTTTATCAGGATGCTTGTCATTTGTTGCACGGACAAAAGATTAGTGCTCAACCTCGTCAGTTGTTGCAACAAATTCCGGGAGTGAAGTTAAAAGAACCTATGGATGCTGCTTTGTGCTGCGGGAGTGCGGGTGTTTATAATCTGTTGCAGCCGGAGGTAGCTGATGAATTGGGACAGCAAAAGGTGGAGAATTTGCTGAATACTGGAGCGGAGTTGATTGCTTCTTCTAATCCTGGTTGTTCGCTACAAATTAAGAAGCATTTGGAGTTGCAGGGAAAGGCAGTTTGTTTGATGCACCCCATGGAGCTTTTAGATTATTCTATGAGAGGTATTAAATTGCAGAGGAAGTAGTAATAGGTAATAGGTAATGCCCTATACCCTTCCCCCCCTGGGGGGGTCAGGGGGCAGGGTGGATTAATTGTCGCAGGAGCAAGGTATTATAGTATTGGCGATCGGGTTTGACCGATCGCCAATACTATCAAGAGCGGGCCTGCATCAGTAATGAATTAGTGCCCAGAGTGCCTAACACCATGTTGTACTCACACTTTTGCAGCAGAACTAATCAACCTTTTTTTTGCAACAACTCCGGCTGCAAAACCTGATTTAATTTGCCGCTGCGAAATCCCTCCAAATCCAAAGTCGCGTAAACAAAACCAAACTCTTGAAATACGGCCACCAATGCAGACAAATCTTGCTTTAACACAAATTCCTTAATCTCCTCGGCTGGTAACTCAATGCGCGCCGTATCTTGGTCCGATCGCACTCGCAGATTTTTCAGTCCCAACTGCCGCAAATACCGTTCAGCGCGCCCAACTCTTTGCAACTTGGCCGCGGTGATTTCTTCACCGTAGGGAAAGCGCGAACTCAGACAAGGTTGAGCTGGTTTGTCCCACCAAGGCAAATTTAATTCTTTGGCCAATTGTCGCACTTCAAATTTAGCCATGCCGACTTCTGCCAAAGGCGATCGAGCTCCCCGTTCCTTCGCCGCCACAATTCCCGGACGATAATCCTTTAAATCATCAGCATTAACCCCATCCACCACATAAGGATAACCCTTAGCGAGTGCTAGCGGTTTCAAAGTATCGTGCAGTTCGCTTTTGCAAAAATAGCAGCGATTAACCGGGTTAGAAGTGTAATTAGGATTTGCCATTTCTTGAGTTTCCACCTCTGCGTGGGCAATCCCAATTTCTGCTGCTTGAATCCGCGCATCTTCTAAATCTTCTGGCAATAAAGATGGGGAAACTGCTGTCACGGCCAAAGCGCGATCGCCCAAGATGTCAAAAGCAATTTTTGCCACCAAAGTGCTGTCAATACCGCCAGAGTAGGCAATCAGCGCCCGATCCATTTCTGCGAAGAGAGTTTGTAATTTTTCGAGTTTTTCGACTAACATGATTTCTATTTTGATTGCTGTAAAATGCGATCGATATTAGAGCCCCGACTTCTTCTTGAAGTCGGGGGCCTGAGAGTTTGGTTTTTTAAGTAGGTTTACTTATTCTGGATCGATGCCAAGGGCGGCTAACCTAGCCAAAAGCTCTTGATTGCGCTGTCTTTCCTGTTCCAGCAGAGTCTGAACTAACTCTTTTTCTTGGCTTTGGGCTTCTGCGCGCTGGCGTTCGGCTTCTGCGCGCTGGCGTTCGGCTTCTGCGCGCTGGCTTTGAGCTTCTGCCCGCTGGCGTTCGGCTTCTGCGCGTTCTTCTGGCCACAACAGCAACTCCCCAGCCCTATTCCACCAGCGCAGCCAATTTCCGGTTCTACCTTCGCGAGTACCCACCCAAACTCCCAAAAACAGATCCAATCCAGGTATCAAATAACGCCCATTTTCATCTGGTTCTTGATTGTTGTATCGCTCCGATTCCAGGGCATAGACTTCTATTCTGCCCGTATGCGGTCGAAAAATCACATAGCGAGGAACTTTGATTACTTGTTCATAAAAAAACCACTTACCGATTTCTTCTGTATGTTCGACAGAGTATTCATCACCGTAAGTAGCTGAGAGAAATTCCATCACTACAGAAGGCACTGTTCCTTCGGTATGAGGCGTGTAACTACGACGGGGATAGTTATGAGGCCAAGCTTGCACGGGGCGCACGTACATCCAGTCTGGGCCTTTGCAAATAGTGCGATCGTCCACAGCAGCACACAATGCAAAATTAGAAACTATCAGTGCGTCTTGTATTAGTTCCGGGCAATCCACTACAGACTGGCGTAAACCATTCGCGATTAAAGGATGTTCTATATTTTCCACGGGGTCATCTGGTAGAATAAAATCATCGGGTAGCAGCGGCCAGGTAATTTTTAGCTGTGATATTGGTTTGTGAATTACAGCAGTCATAGGACACCTCATTTTACCAATAAAAGTTTTATTTTTAGTCGAGATTGGCGATCGATAATCTTTTCTATATTCTAGCTGACCAATTCAATTTTACTGCACCCGCTGAAGGTATATAGCAATCCTTGCAGGAGTCGTAATTTTTTTTACCCCACCCCAGCCCGGACCTTAGCAAGGGGAGGGAGTAAGAAATTCACAAATGATGCGAGGATTGCTATAGAAGATGAGGCTTAAAATTCCCTACGAGAAAATATAGCAACTGAAATTGACAGCAGCAGCACCCCATACAACAACCCATAGCCGACATTTGTAATCATAGCCGCTAAGTAAGGAACTTGTCCGTAAACAGCATCATTTCTCAAATTAAATCTAGCCAAATCGGGCAAAATGAGATAAAGTCCCATCATCAATTGTTCAATGCCAGGATTCTTAGTTAACTTACCCAAAGCCACTAAATCCCGCGTTGAGTTTCCCACTAAATAGACACCAAATGTCAGTAAACTTGCTAGCAACGAACTACTAAAAACTCCCAATAAAATCCCTACAGCGGCGACCAAACACAACTCAAACCAGATGAATAGTGAAGCTATTAAAATGCTTTGCAAAGGGTAATTAATGCGACTCAAACTCATAATTGCCAGATAAATAACAGTCATGGCTGCCACCAGGACACCTAGTACCGCCGACAGCCCTAAGTGTTTACCAACTATTAATTCAGCGCGACTTATCGGCTTGGCAATTAACAGGTAAACAGTGCGTTTTTCAATTTCTTTGTTTACCAATCCAGTAGCAACAAAGACTGTGACAATTAGACCGAAAATACTAATAGCTGCCAAGCCAGTATCTAAGATAATTTTTTGCTCTGTTGTTGCCGCCAATTCCGGGATTAACCGCACCGTTGCTGCCATCAACAGAGCAAAAATAACGATTAAGTAAAGAATGCGATCGCGAATTACTTCCCAAAATACATTAATGGCAACTGTCAAAATTCTTCGGAGATTCATTTACTAGCTAATTGGTAATTGGTTTGAGAACCCCGACAACTTCTGGAGAGTCGGGGTTATTGGTATTTAGCAGCAGGATCAAACTTGACTATCTCCTCCACTTCCATTCTTTTTTAGCCCCGGCTTAGAGCGTTTGATAGCCCCACAGTCTACCGTCGCCGCATTACCAATATTTATCACTTCGCAAGACTGGGTAAAGGAATATATTTCCGGTCTAAAAACCAGTCCTAGCCAAGTAGCTTGCATCTCTAACTGATAACGAGACTCTCCTTGGACGATGGAAGTTTTGACATCCCAACTCCCATCTTCTGGAACTATCTGAAGTTTTTTCAACGCTTCATTTTTGAGGAAAAATCGCTCGTTGTCAATATCTATCAGCATTTGTTCTATCTGCGCCCAAGGTTTGGTTGCTGCTTGATTTTTGAGATATTTTTCCATTTCATTGAGGATAATTACACCTCTAGAACGATTAATTGTTGGGCCTTGAAATGTCACTAAATAATGACTTTCTTTCATATTTTGTGACAAAACACTTGGATAATCTTGCAGCCAACCTTGAATCAAAAAGTGGAAAGCAAACCAACAAGAAATCATCACATGAATCAGGGTTAAAATTAAAAATTCCGGTTGAATTAGCGACTTAATTTTGTCCCATTTGGATTCACTATTCCAAATTTCTATGGCCGCGAGAACCACTACTGCGATCAGCGGTCCTGCTATCCATGCTATGGGGCGATTATCTGGCGGCAATCTGACTAATAGCCACAGGCCAACTAAGACACTTGTCACCCACGGACTAATACTGACTCCGTAAATCACAAAAGGTGGCTGACTGGTCAACAGACCCATTGAGATTATAAAAGATAACCAACTCAAATCAGCAATGGTTGTTCTGGTTGGCCCGTCTGTGAAGGCTGCCACGGACAGTAATGCCAACAATATGCTAATCAGTAAAGGTGTTTTCCAGTGGACAACTTTAGGCGGAAGTATCTGCTTTTGGACTTTTTTATTGACTTCCCAAAGGTTGTTTGTCAGCTTCGTCAGTTGCTTGGTGATGTCTAAAAATTGCTTCATCATATAGAAGGAAGATGGAAGATGGAAGATGGAAGATGGAAGATGGAAGATGGAAGATGGAAGATGGAAGATGGAAGATAGAAGATGGAAGATGGAAGATGGAAGATGGAAGATGGAACCCTAGGGAGCATCCCAATTTTGCATAGGCGAAGCATGACCGCAGACAATTTGTTAGTGATAACCAGAGATTTACAACGGTCATGCTTCGCCCCTACGAATATATTTGCAAAACACAGATGCACCAGAACGCTAGGTCATACTTTCGGGGATTAAGTAATTTCTAATCACCGATAAGTTTGCTATTTTTTAATTCGATGTTTGCAAAAATAACAAGGTTAGAATGACACAATTGCTAACTGTATGGGCAATTAACATTGCGCCAAAAACAGTGGTTACTTGGAAAGTTTTTTGGGGAGGACGCTTGGTGAGGCTGGGTGGCCCTATGAACTGAGGCTTAGAAGTTTTTTTAGTACCAGCTACCAAATTTTGGAGAAATTCTAATCCTTCCCACTTGGCAAAAAAAGTGATTGCTAAAAGTAATACAGCAATCAGAGTTATGGCTGGGTAAATATCGCGGCCTCCTCCTAAGATCATGTAATCTATGAGCTGTTCTCGCAGGTCTTTTGGCATCACGCTTTCAAGGCCGAAGAAAAGGAACCAACCTAGACAGGCGCAAGATAAATTGAGGATAGTTGTATATTCAACGCTGGTTTTGGGGTCTAGTTTAAGTAGTTTTTGTAGGAACCACGATTCGATCGCGATCGCCACAAACAAAATTAAAATTTGCAGCAAAACAGTCGGAAATGGAAAAACACTCGCAATCATAAAGTTTACAACTATAACGGCTGGGTAGAATCTATTCCGCCACCGGGCACAAACAGGACGACAACGATCGAGCTAATTTGCCCTCTTGATATTTTCAGCCTGGACATTTTCGCCAATCTGTCGGACATGGCATGGTAGCAGATTATCAGCTTGTTTATAGTATAATATGTCGAGATCCATTAACAGGATGGAAACATTAAAACATTAAATTCCCTCAGCTACCGACCCCAAGACAGACTAAAATAATTGATTATGGTAAGGAATGGCATTGGTATTCGGACAGCATCATCCCGATCGGAACGCGCGGCCGGTCAGATTCACGTCTATGATGGCGCTAGCAAGGGCAAGTCTCAGGCTGCTTTAGGGGTAGTTTTGCGCTCGATCGGGCTGGGTATCAATTCAGACTCCCCCACGCGAGTCTTACTGCTGCGCTTTCTCAAGGGACCAGGCCGCTCCTACGACGAAGACGGGGCCATAGAAGCCTTGCAGCGGGCATTTCCCCACTTAATCGACCAAGTTCGGACCGGCAGGGCTGAATATTTTGGGCCAGAAGCTATCACCAGATTCGATCGCACCGAAGCCCAGCGCGGTTGGGATATCGCCAAAGGGGCGATCGCCTCAGAGCTATATTCTGTAGTGGTACTAGACGAATTAAACCCGGTTTTGGACCTAGGTTTGCTCCCAGTAGATGAAGTAGTCCAAACCCTCAAACACAAACCAGAATATCTAGAAGTAATCGCCACAGGGAGGGCTACCCCCCAAGCTTTGCTCGATATTGCTGACTTGCATTCAGAAATGAAACCCCACCACCACCCCGCAGCAGCCGAACACAATATTTCTGGTATTGAAATATACACAGGTGCGGGGAAAGGAAAGTCTACCAGCGCCCTGGGCAAAGCTTTGCAGGCGATCGGCAGAGGTATTAGTTTAGACCAATCTCACCGGGTGTTAATCGTGCAGTGGCTCAAAGGAGGCACCGGTTATACGGAAGACGCGGCAATTGCAGCTTTGCGCCAAAGTTACCCGCAGCTAGTGGATCACCAACGGTGCGGGCGGGATGCTATAGTTTGGCGGGGGCAACAGCAAGAGTTGGACTGCACCGAAGCTGAACGGGGTTGGGAAATCGCTAAAGCGGCGATCGCCAGCGGTTGGTATAAAACAATTATTCTCGATGAACTCAATCCCACAGTAGACTTAGAATTGCTGCCGGTAGAGCCGATCGTGGAAGCCTTGCTACGCAAGCCCCGCGATACGGAAATCATTATCACCGGCCGCTGTCATAAACCCCACGCTTACTTTGATTTGGCAAGTGTACATTCAGAGGTATACTGTCACAAACACTACGGCGATCGGGGGGTAGAGCTCAAGCGCGGCGTAGACTTTTAATGCCTAGATCGGAACCACTTTTTGATCCTAAATCTCTAATTTCCCTGTTTGGACGCGATCCCACCTCGCTCATCCACCATGGAACATTCAGAATATCAATCGCGTCTTCGAGAGCGTAAGCACCTCCGAGGGTCCAATTAGGATCATTAAAATGGTGAAGAAATTGAAAATAAAAGCTTACAACGAAAAAATAGCCAGTCTAGAAAGTCTAGACAGAGTTAACACAACTAGACTAGACTTGCGACGAGCAAACAAGTTAAACTACAGCGGCATCCAAACATTCGGTGTTTTAGGCAGTCTCTGTAGTCGCAACAGCGATGACAAATTAAGTAGAGGAGTGAATCTGTAATGACAACGCTAAATAACAATGCTAATGTAAGGGATTTGAACGATACGGGACTCGGACCGGATACAATCTTTGCCGGAGCTGGGGCTGATTTCATCAGAACTTCTACCTTGGGCGGCAGCTTAATATTTGGCGAAGCCGATAACGATACTATCGTTTCCGTTGGCCCGAACGATACTATCTACGGTGGTGACAACGAAGACTCTATTAGATCTCAGGCTACTGGCGCCTTCCTGTTTGGCGACGGAGGCAATGATACGATAGTCGCTGAACTCTCCGCTACGATACAGGGCGGTGCGGGAGACGATGTCGTCCAAGGTACTGCCGAAGCTAACGTCATATATGGTAATCAGGGTGCAGATATACTTTTGGGCGGGAGCAAGGGCAGAGACAGCCTCTACGGTGGCAAGGGAAATGACTCCTTGGGTTTCTTCAAAGCAGGTGGAGACAACAACCTCAATCTTACGTTATCTGGAGGCTTCGGTGGCAATCAAGGAAGCAACTACTTGCGGGGTGACTCTGGTGACGACTTGGTTGTGGGTATCAATATCAGAGACACTCTCTTAGGCGGTAAAGACAAAGACACGCTGCAGGGTGTTGGCAGCAGCAGCTACCTGGATGGCGGTGAGGGCGACGATTCTTTATATATTAAGAATGGCATCCAGACCCAATTCAACGCATTCAATGGTAACAACGAGACTTTGACTGCCGGCGTTGAAAAAATCACTTTGCTGGGCGGTGCTGGCAACGATACTATCACTGGCGGTTACGGCCAGTCGGGTGGTGGCAAAAACTTGTTTGACGGCGGCGACGGTAACGACAGGATCACGGTTTTCGCCACGCAGGATACCGCCCTCGGAGGTGCAGGCAATGACTTCATCGAATCGACTACTACGCCACCCACATTTAACCCATTACCTAACCCAGCGGGTCAGACATATGTAGGCTCTCGGAGTTTACTGGACGGTGGAGCGGGTAATGACACGCTGAAGGGTGGTTTTGCGTCTGATACGTTACTTGGCGGTGCAGACAACGACAGCCTGAGCGGTATCTTTAGCCTAGCTTCCGGTGGAGACGGCAACGATACTATCAATGCCAATGTTACTTTTGGTGGTACTAATCCTACTTCTATTACTCTCGAAGGCGGCCTGGGTGACGATAGCTTAATTGGCAATCTTAGTGCCGGCGTCATCAGCACCATCACCAACATCATGAATGGTGGTGGAGGAAATGACACAATCGTCTTTGGTACTGTGCGCGATACTCTGGTCGGTGACTCTGCCGGCAATGACGTCATCTACTACGCTAGCAGTGTTAATTTTGCCTCACCCAATGTTACAACTGTCAACAGGATTACCGACGACCAGGGCAACAACCTCATCTTTGGTGCCAATGGTACTGATGTGATTACTACCGGTAGCGGGAATGACACACTGTATGGCGGCCCAGCCAGTCTTATCACCCCAGGAAATGACGGAGACGATACCTTGAATGCCGGTGGCGGCAACGACGTGTTGCTCGGCGGCTTTGGTAACGACTACTTGATCGGAGGCGATGGCGACGACTCTCTCGGTGGCGGGGCTGGTGCTGACACCCTGATTGGTGGAGCTGGTAATGACAGCTTCTACTACAACAACTTCGGCGAGGGTGTCTCTATTGGTGGCGCACCCAACTTCCTACCTACCAATACCAACCCAGACCAAATTGGTGACTTTGTGTCCGGTCAAGACAAGTTGGTGTTCCAGCAGACAGGCTTCAGCGCCTTGAACGCATTTCCTGACACCAATCGACTTTCTTCTGGGTCTTTGTTGGTGCTTGAGACTGGGGCTTACAGTAGCCGTTTTGGTCCAGCAGGGGCTGCTACCAATCAAGGATTCCTCTTCTATCAAGCTGAAGACGGACGACTAGGATATGACCCTGATGGTATTGCTGGTGCTAACCCAGGGGTGACGCTGGCCATCCTGAACGGCAAACCGGGTCTATCGGCTTCGGATATTACCCTGATTTAATTGGGCTAGGAGTGGGCACGGTAGGATTCTGAAAAGAGCGACCCACGAATTCTCAAAACTTAATGTGTTATGTTTCGAGCTGGGGATATCTATCCCTGGCTTTTTTATTGCCATTAGGAATTAGGGCATGGGGCATGGGGCGGGGGCGGGTTTATGAGATTGTTGGTTTTTGGCAATTATGGTTGGTGAACCCGCCCCTACATCAATGGTGCAATCTGTAGGGGCGGGTTCGTCGATGAATCTTGGCAATCACAAACAATCTTAAAAAACCCGCCCCCACCCAACCAATAACCCCGATTTACTTAAGGACATCAGAAATCGGTGAACTTGGCCCGCCCCTTAGATTCCATAAGTCTTTTGCGTAGATAAGCTGCTATTACTGATGATGTATCGCGTAAATGTACCACATTATCTACAATATTTTATTATGTTCTTCATAAACCAATTCAGCGATTTTATTCGCCGCCCCGAATTCTCCTCGAACTGCACGCAAACGATCGCCCATTTGTGCTAATTTTTCAGGATGACTCAAATAGTCGATCGCCAACCCGGCCACTGCTTCCGGTTCCAGTTTCCCAACCAACTCTGGTACAATCTCTGCTTGCGCCCAAATATTCGGCCAAGCATACAGTTTTCGCTTCCCCAATCGCCAAATTAGCCAATTAATCACCGTCGCAAAAACTGAACCAACTAAGGGCAAATTTGCCAACAATCCCGGCAAACCATCCCAAGCCTTCATCGCATCCAATTGCTGCGTTGGTAGCAAAACAATCATCGGTACAGCTAAAGAACCCAATTCGGCGGTATTGGCTCCCACAGTAGTTAAACACAAACTGCATCCTGATAGCAAATCATAGGCTGGTGTCTCAGTCCAAAGTTCTATTTGTAAGCCATTTGCTGTCATTAAAAATGGTGATTCTGTTACATGAAGTTTGGCGCTGGAGTTGGCAAATAAATGTAGACAAGGATTTTTTTCGGGGTCTGCAAAACCTGCTAAAGTTTGGATGTCTATGGTGGGAGCAACCGGAATTACAAAGCGAGTTTCCGGGCGGAGGCGATGGATGGATTGGGCGATCGACAAACACAAAGGCACGCCTAAAGCTAGTTTTGCCGCCTTTGAGCCTGGTAACAATCCAATTAGTTCTTTTGGAGGAGTTGGACGAGGCAGAGCCAAAGCATCTGCGTTTCCAGCCAGAGCCTGGGAACGAGAAACCTCGGCAATTAAATCTCCGACAACTGTAAATTTATTAGCATATTTTTGGGGTATTTTATCAATAACTTGGGGTTTCATGGCGGCAAATTTATCAATCCAGCGATACCACCTTGCCTCCCATTCTGCATAAATAACAGTGCGATATTTGAGCCTTTTACCAATAACAACTGTAAAAAATTGGTCGCCACCTAAAAATAAAACAACTCCTTTTTCATGCCAATCCCAATTTTCAACTGTTTTGCCGGATAATAGGAATGGCAAAAAATGCTCTGGTGCTTGCACTCTGTCAACTTCGGGGTAGGAACTGGCGATTTGTGCTTCTTTGCCCGTGGCGTGGGGACAGGGGGACAGGACAACGGAAATACGCACAGATGTGCGATCGCATCCTAAATGTTCTCGCAAGGCTTGTACGACGGGACGTACCCAGGTTGCTAATTCTCCGGGGCCGTTAGAGAGGACTAAAATATCTACTGCCATGGGATTTAAGATTTTAGAGGATACAAAGGAGAATATATGACCGATTTAATTAATGCCGCCAAAACTGGTGATGTTTCTACTGTAGAATCTGCGATCGAACAATGTGCAGATATCAATGCCAAAGATGAGGAAGGTGCTACGGCTTTGACGGCTGCGGCTGAGGCTGGCAATACTGAACTCGTGACAAAATTGCTCGCTGCTGGTGCCGATGTCAACAGTCAGGATAATGACGGTTGGACACCTTTAATGAGCGCGGCTGCTGCCGGACATAGAGAAATTGTACAACTTTTGTTGGAGGCGGGAGCTCAGGTGAACGCTAAAACAAATTTTGGTTTGACAGCTTTAATGAGTGCCGCTGGTAGTGGACGGACTCAAGTTGTGGAGTTTTTAATCGAGAAAGGAGCTGATATTAAGGCTAAGGATAACAACAGTTGGACTGCCTTAATTTGGGCATCTTCTGAGGGGCATAAAGACGCTGTTGAGGTGTTGAAACTAGCGCGCGATCGGCATTAGAACTTTTGCAAAAATACAATGCACCCCACCCCAACCCTCCCCTTACTAAGGGGAGGGGGCAAGATTATTCTTGTTTCCTCCCTTACTAAGGGGGGACTAAGGGGGGTGAATTTGACTTTTGCAAGATATTTATTAAAGACTTAGCAGGTGCATCTCATTTTGGCAAATATCTTCGTAGGGGCGAAGCATGACCGCAGACAATTTATTAGCAATCGCCAGAGATTTAATGCCGGAATGCTTCGCCCTTACCAAATTGAGATGCACCCGACTTAGCAACCGGGTTTCTGCAATAAACCCGGTTTCTGGATGATACAATTAATCAATAAATTTGCCATTTTTCTATCATGGTACTATTCGATCGAGAAATGCGTTTGCCAACTAGCGCCGAACTTCCGTCTTCGGATGATACTCCAGTGGATAACGAAAATCAAAACTTTCTTCCCAACTTACTATTATTCTTGCTCAAATTTCACTGGCGGCAGCGGAACGACTGGTTTTTTGCGGTGGATATGGGAGTTTATCACACGACTGGAGTAAGTCATCTGGTTCCAATCGTTCCTGACGGCTTCTTGAGTTTGGGTGTCGAAAGGTTCAAAGGCGATACTTTGCGCCTCAGTTACGTCCTTTGGGAAGAAAATAATATTCCCCCGATTTTTGCCCTAGAAATTGTTTCTCAAACTTACGGCGGTGAATACGATAAAAAAATTGATATTTACGCGAAGTTGGGCGTACTGTACTATGTGATTTACAACCCCTACTACTGGCGGCGAGACCAACATCAACCGTTTGAAGTTTATCGTTTGGTAAATGGCGAGTACGAACAGCAAATTGGTGAACCTTTCTGGATGCCGGAAGTGGGTTTAGGAATCGGTCGAGGTCGTTACAATGATGGAGAAACACAGTTAGAGGTTTTGTACTGGTTTGATGAACGAGGCAATAGGTATTTGACGGCTGAAGACACTGCCTATCGAGCACAGCAAAGAGCTGAGGAATCAGAACAAAGAGCGGAGGAATCAGAACAAAGAGCGGAGGAAATACAGCAACAGCTTGCCAGATACCGCGATCGCTTTGGCGAGTTGCCCCAATAGGAAAGTGCGATCGCCCTTTTTGTTGAATGTGCGATCGTATTCCCCAGCAACAATCAGCCAAATCCCCAATAGCTTCGAGATTTCTAGCCAAGTAGAGATCAGGACTGTCAACAGTTAATTTGTAGGGTAAGTCTAGATTCCACCTGTTCCACAATAGTTATGGGAAATTATTAAACAGGTCTAATGTGCACCCGCGCCACCGCCACCAGGTTTCACTTTTTTAAAGCCCAGAATCGCAATTCCACTTAACAATAAAGCAATGCCCACAAAGTAAAAACAATCATTAAAAGCCATCACATAAGCTTCCCGGCGGACAATATTATCAATAGCCTTAATTGCCTGATCTTTCGCCACGCTGACATCAGCACCCCGACTCACAAAAAACTGAGTCATTTGATTAATTCGTTCCTGCGTCGCCGGATCGTACAAAGAAATCGATTCCCCTAAACGATTCGAGTGAAACTGCTCCCGCTGCGTCACCAAAGTGGCTAAGGCCGCAATCCCCATGGAACCTCCCATATTTCGCATCATATTAAACAAACCCGAAGCCGAACCAGCCTCGTGTTTCTCCATACCCGCAGTGGCGATCGTTGATAGCGGTACCATGATTAAAGGCTGCCCAAAAGCCCGCACTAATTGCGACCAACGTAACTGATCGATACCCGTATCGTGAGTCATGCTGGCATTCATAAAACAACTCAGCGCAAACAAACTAACACCCACAGCAATCATCAGCCGCATATCGATGCGCTGCATCAATTTCGGCACTATCGGTACGATGAATAACTGCGGTACTCCCGCCCACATAATTACCTCGCCAATTTGCATGGCATTGTACTGCTGAATTTGACCTAAATACATCGGCAAAATAAACACTGAACCGTACAATCCCACTCCCAAGGATACATTCACAATAGTAGCTAAACCGAAATTGCGACGTGTCAGCAACCGTAAGTTAATAAAAGGTTTTTTTCGCGTTAGTTCGATCCAGAAAAAAGTCCCCAGAAAAATTGCAGCAATGATGCTGAGACGGACAATAAACTCCGAACTAAACCAGTCTTTTCGACTGCCTTCTTCTAAGACAACTTGCAGGGAACCCAAGCCGATCGCCATAGAGATGATTCCCCACCAGTCGCCCCCTTTTAGCAGTTCTAATTGCATCGGCTTAGGGTCAATTGCGTACCACACAGCGGCTAGCAGCAGCATTCCCGGAACCAAATTTAAATAAAACACATATTGCCAGCCGTAATTCTCTGTCAGCCATCCTCCTAATGTCGGTCCGATCGAGGGTGCAAAAGTAGCTGTCAGAGCAAACATTGCCATGCCAATTGGCTGTTTTTTGGGTGGCAAATTCGTCAGCAAAAATCCAAACGCCATCGGAATTAAAATGCCGCCTGTAAACCCCTGCAAAGCTCGAAATACAATCATTGAATTCAAGTTCCACGCCCAAGCGCAGCACATGGAAAAAAATGTGAAGAAGGCGGCATTTACTAAGATGTATCGGCGCACGGAAAAAACTTGGGACAGCCAACCTGTCATGGGAATTACGACGATTTCTGCGACGAGGTAAGCGGTGGAAATCCAAGAGCCTTCTTCTAAGGTTGCGCCTAATGCTGCTTGAATGTCTTTGAGGGAAGCGTTGGTGATTTGTATGTCTAAAACTGCCATGAATGCGCCGAGAATTGTTCCCATGACGCCGATCCAGGTTTTTAGGGGAACGCGATCGCTTTGCTGTTCTATAATTGCACTGGTATTGACCATTGGTTTTACCTCTGGTGTAATTAATTTGGATTTTTTAACCGCAGAGGGCGCAGAGGGCGCAGAGTAAGAGAGGGGAAGAGAAAAAGAGGGTTTTTTACAAGTTGTTTAGGAAATTAAACCCATTTTTTGATAGATTGGTGTAACTAGGTGTTTTAAGGCTGGCAATTGTTTGGTGAAAACTGTGGCTGCTAATACACAAATTATCCCTCCGATTAGGACTGTATTGGGTGCTCCGATATAGTTGGCTAATCCACCTGCTACTAAGTTGCCAAAGGGGGTGACTCCAAAAAATGCCATTGTGTAAATGCTCATGACTCTGCCGCGTTTTTCGTCGTCAACTATGGTTTGCAAAAATGTGTTTCCTGCTGCAAATTGCAAGATGAAACCAATTCCTACAAACAGCATCATGATTAATGATAACCACAGGGTTTTTGACAGGGCAAAACCGATTAGTCCAAAGCCCATAACTGCTGGTGAGATGGCTATTAATTTGCCGATGCCAACTACTGTTTTGCGGGTGGTTAAATAAATCGCTCCTGCGAATGCCCCTATTCCAGAAGCTGCCATCAAAAAGCCTAGGGTTTCTGGGCCACCGTGCAGAATTTTTGTGGCAAATATTGGGACGAGCACGGTGTGTGACATTCCGGCAAAGCTGACTAATGCTAAGAGCAGTAAAATGGCTCTAATTGGCGGAAATCCAAAGGAATAAACGAATCCTTCTTTTAATCTTTGTAAGGGTTTTGTATTGGTTTCGGCAATTTTTCTCGGTTTGATCTGCATGGCTAATAAGCCTGCTATGACGGCTATGTAACTGAGTCCGTCTATGAGAAAACAATAACTTGGGCCGACTGTGGCTATCAGCAAACCTGCCAGGGCTGGGCCGATTAATCTGGCTCCATTGAACATGGAAGCATTAATGGCGATCGCCTGTGCTAAATCTTCTTTCTTTTCTACGAGTTCTGGTACAAAAGCTTGGCGGGCTGGCGCGTCAAAAGCATTAATTGCTCCTTGACATAAACTCAGTATAATTATCTGCCAAATGTTGATGATTCCTGTGAGGGCCAAAAATGCTAGGATTAATGATTGAACCATCGCTAATATTTGAGTTGCAATTATTACTCGGTGGCGGTTCCATCTATCTATTAAAACTCCTGCAAAAGGCAGTAATATTAGTGTGGGAATTTGACTTGTGAATCCTACTAAGCCGAGCATCCAAGGTGAATCGCTCAAATTGTACACAAGCCAAACAGTAGCAACTTGCGTCATCCAACTGCCAATCAGAGAGATGCCTTGTCCTGCAAAAAATAGGCGATAATTTCTCGATCGCAGCGCGCGAGGAAGTTTGATATTTTTAACTTTGGCTAGTGGATTCATTTGATGTAAGTAGAAGGAATCAGGAAGATTGTTGATACAGTAAGGTTTTGGAATATCTGTGTATTACGTTTACTTAAGTGAATTTACTGAGTTTATTTGATATTAAGTTAAGTTATACCTAGATACCCGACTTCTTTTAGAAGCCGGGTATCTAACAGTTTATTTTACCGATCGCTGAGGATTGGTGTATGAGTCGGAGGTTATATTTTTCGGTTCCCCAAAACCAGGAAAGGATAAATTTATGCCCCCAAGCCGATTTTGTTGCTTTTAATCAATGCTCAACAGCCAAGTACCGAGGTAACGTAGCAAGGGGACATCCCCAGGGGTGCGGATGCGAACGTTGAAATTGTACATTCCTCCTGGCGATGGGTTTTTGACGTTGGAGAGCACAACCTCAACATTGTTGCCGGCAGCAATGGGATCTTTGGGATAAATTTCTATGAAACGATTTTCTTTGTCCCAGATTACTTCTTGCAATTCTATTGATTTGTTTTTGACGCGCACTTGAATGTCTTTTTGGTCGAATTCACCTTTGTAGTAGTTTGGATAGGAAATGTTGAGTTGGGCGATCGCCAGACTTACTTTTTTGGCTGGAATGCGCAGTCTATATCTGTCACCACTCATCCCAGATTTGCCGTAATCTAACCGATAGTTTAACTGATTGCCGCGCTCTGGGCCTCCGAAAATTGTGAATCCCGGCATTCCTTGGGCTAAAGCCAAGGTGGGTAAACCGGACAGCAAGCAACCTGTAACCGCTAGTGCTGAAAATAATCGTCGCATAACAACTCCTCTAACTAAAATTACGATCGAACCTTGAATATTTAGCAAATATTTAGTGCTGACAATTGGCTATTAGATCTCCAATATTACCGACTCTCTGAGAAATTTGATGGGGGCGAGCGCTGAACAATATAGTTGAATTTTTTGAGGCCATATCCTAGGCTGACAGTTAAGATACAGAATTACTAAGTGGTTTAGTATATCATGCTTTGACTCAAATTTCACTGTTTTGGAAATTTCAATCTATAAGACAAGTTAAAGATACGGCTAGAACTTGACCGATCGGCTTTAGTATCAACGAGAGAAGTTTAGGGCAAAGGCTGCTCCAATGTAAAGCAAAGCATCTGGCGATTAAAAATCGCACTTTAGTAGAGAAACCTGTTCCGGCTGGTTTTGTCTGTGTAGACGCGGTGTCAACCGCCCTGTATGCGTGCAGTAGAGGGTGAAAATTCAATGACTGGCTGTCGCTACATTCGATTTTCGCCCTCGAAGTGGTTTCAACTTACCGAGTTTTTTTATGAAATTAGCGATCGCCAAAGAAATAGAAGCAGGGGAACGCCGGGTAGCCTTAGTACCCGACGCTGTAGCCAAATTCGTCAAACAAGGTGTCGAAGTTTGGGTTGAGGCCGGTGCCGGAGCAAAATCCTTTTTCTCGGATCTTGCTTACGAACAAGCTGGCGCCAAAATTGTCGCCGATACCGCTACGCTGTGGGGCGAAGCCGATGTCGTCGTCAAAATCGCCCAATTGCAAGAGTCAGAAGTTCATCAACTTCCCGAAGGTGGAGTTTTCATCGGATTTTTGAATCCTTTGGGAAATCCAGCTTTGGTGCAGCGTTTAGCCGATCGCAAAGTAACAGCATTCAGCATGGAAATGATTCCGCGCACCAGCCGGGCTCAAAGCATGGATGCGCTGTCATCCCAGGCTAACGTGGCTGGTTACAAAGCGGTACTGATTGCAGCGGCGGCTTTACCAAAGTATTTTCCGATGCTGACAACGGCGGCGGGTACGATTCGCCCCGCGAAAGTCTTGGTAATGGGTGTGGGCGTTGCGGGCCTACAGGCGATCGCCACAGCCCGTCGTCTGGGCGCAGTCGTCGAAGCCTTCGACATCCGCCCGGAAACTAAAGAACAAGTGCAAAGCTTGGGTGCTAAATTTATCGATGTCGAACTCAAGGAAGAAACAGTAGCAGCAGGTGGCTACGCCAAAGAATTATCGGAAGCAGCGAAAGAACACACCCGCCAAGTGCTCACCCAGCACGTCGGCGCTTCCGATGCAGTAATTACAACTGCTCAAGTTCCTGGTAGAAAAGCCCCGATTTTAGTTACTAGAGAAATGGTTTCTCAAATGAAACCGGGAGCAATAATTGTTGACCTTGCGGCAGAACAAGGCGGCAATTGTGAGTGCACGGAAGCGGGTAAAGATGTGGAATGGAACGGCGTTAATGTGATTGGACCGATTAATTTACCATCCTCAATGCCTGTTCATGCTAGCGAAACTTACTCGAAAAATGTCTCGGCTTTACTTCAGTTGATGCTGAAAGATAAGGAGCTAAATCTAAATTTTGAAGATGATATCATCGCTGGTGCTTGTGTGGCTCGCGATGGGGGAATTAGCAATCAGCGAGTGCGGGATGCTTTGAATACTTCCGTAGTCAGTAGGCAGTAGGCAGTGGGCAGTGGGCAGTAGGCAGTGGGCAGTAGGCAGTAGGCAGTAGGCAGTAGGCAGTAGGCAGTAGGCAGTAGGCAGTGATTATTTCCAACAACTAACAACTATCAACTGACAACTATCAACTGACAACTAACAACTAACAACTGACAACTAACAACTAACAACTAACAACTGACAACTAACAACTAACAACTAACAACTGACAACTGACAACTGACAACTGACAACTAACTAATTCACAAGTGTTATGGCAGAAGGATTGATTGCAGGTTTAGTGGTGTTTACTCTAGCATCGTTTGTGGGATTTGAAGTTATTAACAAAGTCCCGCCGACGCTACACACACCTTTGATGTCGGGTTCTAATGCGATTTCAGGAATTGCGGTTTTAGGCGCAATTCTGATTTCGGGCCAAGGTAATGTGACTGTTACTTCGATTTTGGGGACGATCGCGATCGCCCTTGCCACAATTAACGTTGTCGCCGGTTTCTTAGTAACCGATCGAATGCTACAAATGTTCAAGAAAAAAGAGGTTAAAGCGTGAGTGATTTTCTGCCCAGTGGCATTCAACTAGGTTATTTAGTTGCCGCATCTTTATTTATTATCGGTTTGAAACAGTTGGGATCGCCCGCAACTGCGCGTCAAGGGAATGTGTTAGCTGCGATCGGGATGTTAATTGCGATCGTCGGTACATTGCTAGAAAAACAAGTCATCAGCTACGAATTAATTGCTGTCGGGATCATCGTCGGTTCCATTTTGGGAACAATTATGGCGAAAACCGTGGCGATGACGGATATGCCGCAGATGGTGGGTTTGCTTAACGGTTTCGGGGGCGCGGCTTCTGCACTCGTTGCTGTGGGGGAATTCTGGCGCTATCTCAGCATCCCAGAATCGCCGGCACCTGATGCCACAATCACAATTCTTTTGGGCGTGTTGATTGGCGGGATTACTTTCACTGGTAGCCTTGTGGCGTTTGCGAAGCTGCAAGAATTGCTACCGGGTGCGCCGATGACGTTTCCGCTGCAACAGCCGTTTAATGCTGCGCTGGCGATCGCACTTTTAGCCGGCAGCGGTTATATGTTGTTTAACCCGGAGGATGTGCCGGTATTCCTGGGTTTGGTGCTGATTTCCAATATCCTGGGAATCATGTTTGTGCTCCCGATTGGTGGTGGCGATATGCCCGTGGTGGTGTCGCTGCTTAACTCCTATTCGGGGATTGCCGCGAGTGTGGCTGGGTTCATTTTGATGAACAATATGCTGATTATCGCTGGTGCCTTGGTGGGTGCGTCGGGGATTATTTTGACGCAAATCATGTGCAAGGGGATGAATCGATCGCTTTCTAGCGTGTTATTTAGTGCCTTTGGTAGCGGTGGTGCTAGTGCTGGGGCTGCTGGGGCTGCTGCTGGGGCGATCGACAAAACTGTGCGCAGCATTAATCTCGAAGAAAGTGCGATGATGTTGGGTTATGCGCGATCGGTGGTAATTATTCCCGGCTACGGGATGGCTGTAGCGCAAGCACAGCACGCCGTGCGCGAGTTAGCCGACGGTTTGGAAAAAATGGGTGTTGACGTGAAATACGCGATTCACCCGGTGGCTGGGCGGATGCCGGGGCACATGAATGTGTTGCTGGCGGAAGCAAACGTGCCTTACCCGCAGTTGTACGACATGGAAGACATCAATCCGCAATTTGACGAGACGGATGTGGCGTTGGTGATTGGTGCTAATGATGTGGTGAATCCGGCGGCGCGTCACGATACGGCTAGCCCGATTTATGGGATGCCGATTTTGGAGGTTGATAAGGCTAAACATACGATCGTGATTAAGCGCGGGATGAGTGCTGGTTTTTCTGGTGTTGACAATGAGTTGTTTTATAAGGATAAGACGATGATGTTGTTTGGTAGCGCTAAGGATGTGGTTGCCAAATTGGTTTCTGAGGTGAAGCAGTTGTAGGATTGCGAGGTCTAGAAACCGGGTTTTTTTACGACAATATTTCGCTGTAGTCGATAAATTTGATGAAAAACCCGGTTTCTTTAGTCGTAGTGCGAGGCCAGAAACCGGGTTTTTTTACGACAATACTTTGTTGTAGTCGATAGATTTGATGAAAAACCCGGTTTCTTTAGTTGTAGTGTGAGGCCGAGAAACCGGGTTTTTGTTTTGAGTTTGTATAGATGCTAATCTAAGCTATTCGTTCACTTCAAAGAGATATCGAGGTAATCCTGACTGCCGAATAATAGACTGCAAAGTGCCAATTTTAATTTCTGAATAATTGGGTACAGGAACCGTTACAGTTGTATTGGGTAGTCGCTGCTGCATGATAATATGACTGCCGCGCTGCCGCACTTGAACAAAGTCATATTGTTCTAAAATTTGACAAACTTGAGCCGCTGATAGAACCCGCAGTTTACCCAACGCTCACCTCTACACGAGTCACAAAAAATTCACTATGCAGCCGATTCTTTACTTCAGAAGGATCTGCTGTCTCAAAAAATAGTTCCAGCGCCTCGATCAGATTACGTCGCGCTTCTTCTATATTGTCACCTTGGCTGGCAATATCAAGTTCTGGGCAAAGGGATACATATCCATCGCCTTCTCGTTCAATAATTGCTGTAAACTGTTGTGTTGACTTCATAATTTGAAGTGGCGGACTGCCAAGCTCAAACAATTATACTTTTACTTGATATTATATCACATCTCTACAGGACTTACGCACTCCGACGAAGAAACCGGGTTTTTACCTAATCTGTCGGTAGCAACGAAGTATTTTCCTAAAAAACCCGGTTTCTGGGCCCCCATCTCCAGGACTATTCTATTAGCCTTCGATCCAGATTGCCAAATTTCTGCCGAAATATACCGGGTCATCGCCCTGGGTCTATGTATATTTGTGTAGCCTATATTTGTGCAACCTAGTGGAAGTAAGCCCACCATCGATCTAATTCCCAACTTGGCGATCGCCCAATAGAGGCATTCCCCTTGATTCCTATAGTGTTTGACCCCTTACTAATTCATTGGTATCACTCTATCTAACATTCCTTAGATATGAGTAAGTGTGTCCTGCATGGTATTACAATTGAACACAGAAACCATAAAACAGTCCTAATTTACAAAACTTTACTATCGAGAGGAAAACCTATGCGTGTGACTACTGCAACGATTCTCGGTCTAGTGGCTCTGGTCGCTCCTGGATTCACCAGGAATGCTACCGCAGCTTTCGAGTCCAAACCCTTTGTCCAAGAACAGTACCGCAGAGACTTTGTGGCTCCGGCTGACCCTGGTACTTCCTCCCCAGAGGCGAATTCCCAAACAGATATGTTTAACAAGCCTTTTTATGCCGGGGAGCAAAAACCAGTCAAAAAGGAAAAAACTATATCCGCAGGAGCAGACGGACCGGAAGTTGCAGCCATACAACAACGGTTGCAAATTCATGGTTTCTCCATCGGCACGATCGACGGTGCCTATGGCTCCCGCACCACCGCTGCTGTCAGTGAATTTCAACGAGCTAAGGGGTTGGATTCAAACGGCATCGTAGACAAAGAGACTTGGACAGCATTAGCAGCCGATCCGGTATCTGCTTCTAAAACTGTTGAGGAGGAATCTCCGATTCAGAAGGATGCTTCAGTTCCTAGCAACCCTCCCAGCAACGCTCCAACCACTGTAACTATTCTCTCTAAAGGCTCCTCTGGTGCAAAAGTGAAAACACTACAGGTGCGCCTAGAAGTTCAGGGTTACGATCCAGGTCCGATCGACGGTATTTTTGGTGCCAAGACCATTGCTGCTGTCAAGGGGTTTCAGGATGACAAAGGTTTCAAGGCAGATGGAGTGGTAGATGACACCACTTGGAAAGCACTGGGTCAAAAATAAGTTAGCATCACCCACCAGCCAACCCGGTTTCAACCTCCCCAAGTCTAAAGTCGGGGATGCTTGCCCACCCTCCCACTAGGCTGACTCAGAACCAAAACCGGGTTTTTCAATTAGGCTTGACAAATAAAATAGTATGTGGTAGTTTTGTTTAATGTGACTACGCGGATATGGCGGAATTGGCAGACGCGCCAGATTTAGGTTCTGGTTCCGAGAGGAGTGAAGGTTCAAGTCCTTTTATCCGCATTAGATTCAATCCTTGATTTGTCAAGCATTTGAGCTTAATTGGAATTCCCAGCTTGAGGTTTTCCGGTCGAGCGATCGTCTTTTTTTTAAATTATCACCCATGTCTGAAGAAACAAAATCAGTGGCTCAATCTACAACTGGCGCAGATGCTATCGATGTCGCGATCGCCTCTGGTATAGACTTTGATGGCTCTCCAATTCCCCAGGCAAAATTAGACCTTTACGAGAAAGTAATGGGATTAGAAGCCGGGAGACAGCGTAGTGGTGTATCAAATACCATGCGATCGCGCATTGTCCGCATCGGTGTCAAACACCTGCCTCAAGCAGAACTAGATCAAATGCTGATCGCTGCTGACTTTGCACCGCTCAAAGATAAAGAAGTTGCCTTTTATTACGGCGGCAAGTAACTGAGAATTTATATCAAATCCGTTGGTATCGTCCTGTATTCATCTCTCTCTTCTCCTCCTCTGCGCTCTCTGCGCTCTCTGCGGTTAAATCATTCCGATACAACCGGAATTGATATCAAATCCGTTGGTATCGTCCTGTATTCATGTCTCTCTTCTCCTCCTCTGTGCCCTCTGCGCTCTCTGCGGTTAAATCATTCCGATGCAACCGTAAACGATATTACACAAAAACCCGATTTTCTGATACCAAATCCTACCCCCTGGTTTTTCACTCTCGCGTGGCGCGGACGAAAGTTTGCGTAGTAGCGCTTTCAACCGCCGAATCATAAACGGCCTAGCAAACTGCAAAAACATCAAGGCAAATACTTTTGGACAATAGTCCATCCTGTCAGCAACACCAGCACAAATCCCCCACACAAAGTCAAATTAGCGCCGATATGTAAAGGACGAGCCCAAGGATTTTTGGGGCTAATTTGCAGACCGCTAGCAACAGAAACTAACACCAAAGTAACAACTGCTAACCCCACAGGCAAATGAGCAGAATGACCTAAATAGCCGTATTCTCCCAGGGTTCCAACTACGCCAATTCCCAGTAGTAAAATTACCAAAGTCGCCATCCCCGCACCTGTGGCTAAATGGAAAGGACGCAGCCATTTTGGACGGGGGTTTTTGGTGCTACGAGCCGCAAACATCCACGTTCCAGTAACCGCCAGCAACAGGTAAGCAAACAGGGAAAAACCCATGGACCAAGCCGCTATTTTCCACAACCACAAGAAAGAAGGTAGGTTCATCTGCTGCATCCCTAATCAGAGATTGCTCAAAAAGTCTCATTTTGATTTTAGCTGGAATTGAAAGCAAAAATAAATAATCTAGCGCTCCAGGGCGATCGACTCAGGGGTAGCCAGCAATTTTCTGCCTGAAATATCCTATTTGCATAGGTGTCTCCAAATACCCTAATATGCTGTAATCCCTAGTAGCTGTGTATTTTGCTTCAATGGCGATCGCAATTGATTTTGGAACTAGCAACACCGTCGTCGCTCGCACGAATCCGGCGACATCCAAGCCCGAAACTTTGAAATTGCCGGGACTATCGGCAATTTCAGCTCAAAATCCACCCCTAATTCCTAGTCTGCTCTATGTTGAGAACGCTGCTCACAATCAAGTAATACTTGGTCAACAAGTCCGCGACAAAGGCCTTGACTTGAGCACGGATAATAGGTTTTTCCGCAATTTCAAGCGAGGAATTGGCACTCCCATTCAGGGTTTTGTCCCGGAACTTGACGGAAAAATAGTTAGTTTTGAGCAAGTAGGACAGTGGTTTTTGAGTCAAATTGTCGGCTCCATTCGCGAACTGCCACTACCTGTAGATTCTTTGGTTTTTACCGTTCCTGTAGACAGTTTTGAAGCTTACCGCAATTGGCTGGGAAAACTCTCTCAATCCTTGCAAGTAGAACAGGTGCGGATGTTGGATGAACCCACGGCTGCTGCTTTGGGTTACGGTTTAGGCGATCGCGAAAATCTGCTAGTGATTGATTTCGGTGGCGGTACTCTCGACCTTTCCTTAGTGCGTTTAGATATTTCTGCCAACAAAAAGCCCCTCGGTTTCCTGCTGAAATGGGGTGATAAGTCCCTGGCTGAATCTTCAGGACAAAAAGCCAAAATAGCCCGTGTTTTAGCTAAAGCTGGACAAAATTTAGGCGGTTCGGATATTGATAATTGGCTGGCAGATGATTTCATCAAAACTACAGGAATGATGCCATCTTCCATCATCACCAGATTAGCCGAACGTTTAAAAATTCAATTGTCTGTGCAAGAACGGGCTACAGAGGTCTATTTTGATGAAGAAAATTTTGAGACTTATGAATTAGAATTAAATCGCGATCGCTTTGAAGCCATCCTCGCCGAACATCAGTTTTTTGACAACCTCGATGAGTCCATGAATCAAGTATTGCAGCAAGCGCGCCGTCAGGGTTTAGAAATTGGGGATATCGACGCAGTTTTGCTAGTTGGCGGCACTGTACAAATTCCGGCTGTAAAACGGTGGGTTGAACAATATTTCGATCCAGCAAAAATTAAGTGTGACAAGCCCTTTGAGGCGATCGCCCAAGGTGCTCTGCAACTGAGTCAAGGTATACAAATCAAAGATTTTCTCTACCACAGTTACGGCATTCGTTACTGGAATCGTCGCGAAAATTGTCATAGTTGGCATAACTTAATCAAATCCGGTCAGTCTTACCCGATGACCGAACCAGTAGAATTAGTATTGGGAGCTTCTCTAGAAAATCAGCCGAGTATAGAATTAATCATCGGTGAATTGGGAGCGGAAACTGGTGGCACAGAAATCTATTTTGATGGTGATAGACTCATTACTCGCCAACTCGCAGGCCAAACATCCGTACAACCGCTAAACGACAAAGACGGATCTCGCAGCATCGCTCAATTGACACCGCCGGGGTATCCGGGAGGCGATCGCATAAAAGTTTTGTTCCGCGTTGATGAACAGCGTTTTCTGCGAATTACCGTCGAAGATTTGCTGACAAATCAAACTTTGTTAGAGGATAAACCCGTGGTGCAGTTAAGTTAAACAACGCAGATTTCCGACTTTTTTCTACTCGTTCCCCGGCTCTGCCTGGGAACGCAGATCCAGAGGCTCTGCCTCCAATTCCCCACTCGTCCACTCGTTCCCCGGCTCTGCCTGGGAACGCAGATCCAGAGGCTCTGCCTCCAATTCCCCACTCGTTCCCCGGCTCTGCCTGGGAACGCAGATCCAGAGGCTCTGCCTCCAATTCCCCACTCGTTCCCCGGCTCTGCCTGGGAACGCAGATCCAGAGGCTCTGCCTCCAATTTGTAGGTTCTAAGAGCGAGGCAGAGCCTCTAGACATCGGTTCCCAGGCAGAGCCTGGGAACCAGTTAACCAGTTAAAACCAGTTAAAATGCCGTGTCCCTACAACGCCCGATACCACAACCCTTCTAGTTAAGCTAGCTTGGAGGCAAGTCAGCCCGAAAAATCTGCTCGGCCGTCAAACTCAATTCTGGAAAAGCCACGGACTCGACCCTCTCACTTCCCCTAAACTGTTGAACCTGATACTCCCCATCTACCAGTTGGTAAACCGAGATTGTGGGTTGCTTAGGATTACCAATGAACTTGCGACCGCCTAAACCGAGATAGTCTACAATCCAGTATTCAGAAATGCCCATTTCCTCATAGTCAGAGGCCTTGAAAAAATAATCATCCCGCCAGTTTGTGCTGACCACCTCTACAGCCAGTCGAACCGAACTACCCATCGTGATGATCGATTCTTTTTTCCAGCGTGGTTCGTTTATAAGTGCGGTTCGGTCTAGCACAATTACATCTGGTTGGTAGCCTGATTCGTTACGAGAAAGCTTGAGTAAGCAGTCACCTGGAATTGAATAAGGCAATTGCAGTCGCCTGATTTCAAAATTGATTTCACTCGATATAAAGCCCGTAACGTCGGAATGGTCGCCAGTTCCTAAAGGCATTTCAACAATTACTCCGTTGTGTAGTTCGTACCGGTGGACAGAGTTTTCTGGATACCAGGCAACGAACTCATCAAACATCAAAGTTTTTGTCTTGGATATGGTTTGGATCATGCGCTTTCTGTCTCCTTTACTAGATATCCGCTAGACATCAACTAGCTTCTTTACTTCCTATGCCCCATGCCCCATGCCCTAAATTTCAGATTTGTGTACCACCACAGGTGTTCCCACCGATGCCCAATTGAAGAGCCATTTAGCGTGATTTACCGCCACATTTGTACAACCATGAGTCACAGGATTGCCAAACAAATTGTGCCAATAAGCGCCGTGGATTGCCATCCCACCATCGTAATACATGGTATAAGGAACATCGGGGACATCGTAGTCCGGCCCAGTCATCCTAGCAACCCGATATTTAGTTTGAATTGCAAACGTTCCCGTGCGCGTGGGAGTCGATGATTTGCCACTGGAAATATTGACAGCATAAACTGATTTATTTCCTTCCCAAGCTATGAGCTTTTGTCTTGATATATCGATTTCAATCCAGCGTTGACTAGATTGTTGCAACTCCATAATTCGATAGGCAATGGTGTTGTGCTGTTCGCCAGCAATTACAGCAGTTGAACCACCACAAAAAGCTGCAATTGTCAAGGCGAAACCAGCACAGAAAGTTCCAACGCAGCGGAAGTAACTTGAGTTTATATTGTTTTTCATTTCTCACACCTCAGCTCATTTGAAAATTCAAATTTGAGATTTTAGATTAGGAAACAGGATTAAGAAGTTGTTAAGTTTTTGGTGAGAGTGCGAGCAATTTGGGCGATCGCCTCCCAATCGCCATTAGCCACCAAATGTTTAGGAAATAAGTCTCCAGCTAAACCAACCGCGATCGCCCCAGCATCAATAAATACCTTCGCATTATCCAGCGTCACCCCACCCGTCGGAATCAAAGGAATGTCACCCAGCGGGCCTTGCAGAGCTTTCAGGTAAGCCACACCTCCCAAACTCGATATCGGAAACACCTTAACGCAGGTAGCGCCCGCTTGCCACGCCGTCACAATTTCCGTGGGAGAGAAAGCACCAGGGACGATCGGCACTCCCGCGTCAACAGCTACTTTAATCATAGCTACATCAGTGTGAGGAGTAAACAGGAATTGAGCGCCACAAGCTATAGCTTCCTGCAACTGTTCTAAATTCAATAATGTGCCAGTACCAATACTAAAAGTAGGAAATTCCAAGCGGAGTTGAGAAATTAACTCACCCGCTTTTTCAGTATTCCAAGTAATTTCAATAAACTCAATTCCCCCTTTAGCTACAGCTTGTGCCATCTGCCAAGCCATTGCCCGATCGTCCGAACGGATAACTGCGATCGCCCGACGTGTTTTTAGTAAACTCAACCAAGTTAGACGAGCCATATCAAATCCCTTGATATCGGAATTATTCATCTCTCCTTCTCTGCCTCTGCGGTCTCTGCGGTCTCTGCGGTTAAATAATTCCGAAACCATATCATTGTATTACCAGATCTCAACAAAAAGGCTCCTGCGATTAAACAGGAGCCTTTTAATGATTAGACAATCAAATCAGCAATAAATGCGATCGATTAATCCAAATCAGGCATCGAAAGAACCGCTTCCGTCTCACGATTGATACCCTTCTCAAAGCCAGCGACAGCCGCGCGAGCGCGACCAGCGTGCCACAAGTGGCCGACCAAGAAAAAGAAACCCATCACAAAGTGGAAACAGGACAACCAAGAACGAGGAGAAGTGAAGTTAAACGAGTTAACTTCAGTCGCCACACCACCCACAGAGTTCAAAGAACCCAAAGGAGCGTGAGTCATGTACTCAGCAGCGCGGCGAGCTTGCCAAGGCTGAATGTCATTCTTAATTTTGTTCAAATCCAAGCCATTAGTACCACGCAAAGGTTCCAACCAAGGACCTTGGAAATCCCAGAAACGCATGGTTTCACCACCGAAAATGATTTCGCCAGTAGGAGAGCGCATCAGGTACTTACCCAGACCAGTCGGGCCTTGTGCAGAACCGACGTTAGCACCCAAGCGTTGGTCGCGGATCAAGAAGGTCAAAGCTTGCGCTTGAGAAGCTTCAGGACCAGTCGGGCCGTAGAATTCGCTGGGGTAAGCAGTGTTGTTGAACCAAACAAAACAGCAAGCGATGAAGCCCATCAGGGACAAAGCACCCAAGCTGTAAGACAAGTAAGCTTCGCCAGACCAGATTAAGGCGCGACGAGCCCAGCCGAAAGGCTTGGTCAAAATGTGCCAAACACCGCCAGCAATACAAATCAGGCCCAGCCAGATGTGACCGCCGATGATGTCTTCCATGTTGTTGACGCTGACTATCCAGCCTTCGCCACCAAAAGGAGAACGAACCAAGTAGCCAAAAATCACAGCGGGGTTGAGAGTCGGGTTCGTGATAATACGCACGTCGCCGCCACCCGGAGCCCAAGTGTCATAGACACCGCCGAAGAACATGGCCTTAGCAACCAGCAGCAAGCAACCGCCACCCAATAAAATCAGGTGATAGCCGATGATGTTGGTCATCTGGTTTTTATCTTTCCAGTCGTAGCCGAAGAACGAAGAATATTCTTCGAGGACTTCAGGGCCGCGAACGGCGTGATAAATGCCGCCCAAACCGAGAACAGCAGATGAAATCAAGTGGAGAACACCGACTACGAAGAACGGGAAGATGTCTGTAACTTCACCGCCAGGGCCGACGCCCCAACCCAAAGTAGCGACGTGAGGCATCAAGATTAAGCCTTGTTCGTACATGGGCTTTTCTGGAATAAAGTGAGCGACTTCAAACAAAGTCATTGCTCCAGCCCAGAAAACGATCAAGCCGGCGTGAGCGACGTGGGCGCCGAGCAGTTTGCCGGAAAGATTGATCAAACGAGCGTTGCCAGACCACCAAGCGAACCCGGAGGACTCTTGGTCGCGACCGCTTGCATAGGAATTAGAGAGCGTTACCACGCGGTATAACCTCCATCAATTGGGGATTTTTGATTGGGAATTTCAGGTTTTTTCGTTACCAGATTGGTTGCGGGGAAGCAGCCCCTCCGCCTGGGAACTAGGATTTGGAGATCAGTGTGTGAACGAACCTGACGGTCAGCGGAGTACCGCTAGACCCCAGGCTTCTATTTCCCTTTGTGCAAGGGCTTTTTTGAGTGACGGAGTTCCCCCGCCACTTTCATGACTCAGGCCAATCTTTTTGATAAGTTTAGCCGAGTTTTCGTCTCGATCTAAAGACTCTCCGCACCGACAACAATGCCACCTTTGTGCCAATTCTTTCGGTACTTTGTTGAGGCAATTCCAGCAATACTGAGAAGTTCCCTTGGGTTCGACGAACAAAACGTTTTTACCCAATTTCCAAGCAACATACTTGAAAATATTGGCAAATTGGCCGTGAGCAGCATTAAAGTGCGTTACCACGAGGCAGAACTTCTTCTGGGAAGATGAAGTTTTCGTGTGGTTGGTCGGTTGGAGCCATCCAAGCACGAATACCTTCGTTCAACAGAATATTCTTAGTGTAGAACGTTTCAAACTCAGGATCTTCTGCTGCACGAAGTTCTTGGGATACAAAGTCATAGGCCCGCAGGTTTAATGCTAAACCGACGATACCCAAAGAGCTCATCCACAAGCCTGTGACAGGTACGAACAACATGAAGAAGTGTAACCAACGTTTGT
>NZ_JBGJZU010000066.1:0-36079 GCF_041354475.1 Microcoleus sp. | reverse complement strand
CCGATTGAAATAGTCACTTCATTGGATTCCATAATAGAGGATACCTAACTGTATACACTCTATTATGTGTACATTCCGGTAAGTTTGTCTATATATGGGTAGATTTTATCTGACAGTTCCCAACCCCGCAGATTCATTGATGCCCCTGGTCTGGAGGGGGGCAATGCCAAATCCCCAATGGCAAATACCCAATGCTCAATCGACAGACCAATTAACTAATTGACACACTATTGAGATGGGAGATGGAGGGCAGATGGTAGAGGATAAGCGGTGGCGACATTTACCTCCCAGGCACTCTCCCCCAAAAATTACCTCAACTTTGTTAGCCATATTACCCTGAAACCGGTGGGTGAGAGTAGAAGTAATTCTAATAAGAACTAAAGATCCGCCTGGTAAAGTGCTCCCAAGTTAACTTCACCATGCAATGAAAAACTTGAGTTTACCGCCAATGTAAAGGGGTCTGTGGTAGAGGTGCAAAATGTCAAAAATAGGAATATTTAAGTTAAGTAAGCTTTCCAAGAGCCACAAGGCCATAAAAACTAATAAACTGTTATTAAAGTACAAGTTTTATAACCTCAAAGTGTTTGAGCAAATATTTCGCAACCAGGCGATCGCCAGATGGGAAGACGCCGATTCAGAAACTTTGATTGAAAGAGTAAACATAAGTTCGTCAATTGTTATTGCTAGTGACAAAAACCTAGGAAAGTTCAGAATTGAGGCGGGAGGGCATTAAATCAGTGAGCCAAGAATTTAGACTGTCTGTCACCCCAGTTGAGGATGACGAATACTTTGTGCGGACAGAAAAGGTTGCACCCGGTGTACCCTTGGGAGAAGTAAGAGTCCGCTGGCCGATCGACCAATGGCTGGCTTTGTCTGCCGAACTGATGAATGACCCCTTAATGGGCTTGCTTCAGGGAAAAACCAGTCGCGTGCTGTCGCGATCGGCAAAAAATCCAGCACCAAATTTAGTAGCCCTCGGTCAACAATTACACAGTGGGCTATTTCAAGGGCGGTTGCGCGATAGCTGGACTTGCGCTCAAGGCATAGCACAGCATCGCCGAGAAGTGCTGCAACTGCGTGTGGGAATCAAAGACAGACGGTTGTCACGGTTGCCTTGGGAGGTTCTACACGCTGACGATCGCCCCTTGGCCACTGGCACTGATGTGGTCTTCTCGCGCTACCACACGGGTACAAACATAGTAAAACCAACTCACATTATTCCCAATAGCGGCCCGTTAAGGATTTTAATGGCGATCGCCTCTCCCAGTGATCGAGACAGCTTGCAACTAAAGCGAGAAGTTCTTCACCTGCAAGAAGAACTCCAAAACCGGACTGGGAACCCCCTCAAACACAACCTGCACGCGCCAGAGATTCAATTGACAATTCTCGAACAGCCCGATCGAGAACAATTAACCCAAGCCCTAGAACAAGGACACTACCAAGTTCTGCACTACGCAGGACATAGCAACTTGGGTTCCAGAGGTGGCGAACTTTACCTAGTCAGCAGCCGCACCGGCTTAACCGAAACCTTAAGTGGCGACGACTTAGCAGGTTTGCTAGTCAACAACGGCATTCAAATGGCCGTATTCAACTCTTGCCGAGGCGCCTACAGCAATGCCTCAAAGCAAGGGGAAGATAGCCCCGAACGCAACTTAACAGAAGCTTTGGTCAAGCGGGGGATTCCAGCAGTGTTAGCAATGGCAGAAAGCATCCCCGACGATGTGGCCCTGACTCTGACAAGGCTGTTTTACCGCAACTTGAATCAAGGCTATCCAGTGGATCTGAGCCTGAGTCGCGCTAGAGCGGGACTGATTACTGCCTACGGTTCTCATCAGTTATACTGGGCTTTGCCCATTCTCTACCAGCACCCGGAATTTGACGGCTATCTGACAGGTACTCCTACTCAACAAGGGACAGGAGATTCTTTGCAGCCCAAAAAATCCCTAGCGTCGGAAACGCAGCCACTTTTGGCTGGTGCCAAATCGAAGACTTGGAATTCCGCTAATGTTGAGCAAGAAGCAGACTGTGCTGACGGGGAAGTCAGGAGCCATTTTCCAGACAAATTAGGATTTTCTAGGGATGGGCTGGAGCAAAATTCTGCACTCTCGACTGTAAATGCCCGGTCTCCACTTCCGGCAGCAATACCCCCCATTTCTACTCCTGGCTCTTCCCTTGTTACTACTCAACCAAGTCGCACTCAAGTAGCTACTGTCAAACCAATCAAAAAATTGGGATGGAAAAAATATCTGACTGTGGCGTTTTGTGCGTTGCCTCTGGCTTTGGGGGGTGGTTTTTTGGGGTGGCGGCAATTGCAAAACAGCAATTCCAAACCCGAAGAGTTATTACCAACGGTGCGGACTCCTATTTCCCAAGGTTATCTACAAATACAGCGGGTAAATTTGGCACAAACTCAGACTGCTAAAGTAATGGCGATCGCCCTCAACAACTTTCAGGCTGGGGAGACTTGGGCCGGTCTTAAAGCCACAGAAGCATTGCTCGATCGAGTAGCACTGCCACAGGCAGAAGGTGCTCTGCAAGCTGTCCCCAAATTTGCCCTAGATCAGCCAGAAGTTAATTTTCTTAAAGGTCGTTTGGCTTGGCAATTTCAACAAATCGGCAACAAAAAATACAGTGTTGACGACGCGAGGCGTTCCTGGGAGATCGCTCTCAAGGCGCGTCCACATTCTCTGAAGTATCGGAATGCTTTAGGTTTTGCTTATTATGCTGAAGGTAATTTCGAGCGTGCTTATCAAGTTTGGGCGGAAGTGCTCAATTCCATCGCACCGATTCCCAACAAACCAACTGCTTCTGTGTCTGTGCAAGCGGGCAATGATATTTTAACTGCGATCGCCGGTTTGGGAATGGTGATGGCAAAACCTGTTCTCAACCTGACACCTCAACAGCAAGCAGCTCGTTTGACCAAAGCGATCGAATTTCGCCAACAAGTGATGGCTAGCGATCCGCTGAGTTTTGGGGCTGATGCCCTGGCGAAAAATTGGCTGTGGTCCGAGGCCGCAATTCGCGATTGGCAGTCCCTGCAAAAGTTGCAAAAAGCGCGATGATCCATCGAAAGTATTGAGCAATATTCTAGTGTTCTGATTCTCTCTATCCACTGTTAAAATGTACAATTTTTGTGACCCGATCGACAGGCCCACTCAGCCCAAATATGCTGGTGGGCAAGTGTCGATCGGCTTGTGCGATCGGGCAAATTGATTTAGGGAAGAACGCACAATTGGAGCCGAACAAAGCAGAAATTGAGGGGGAAATTCAACAAAATCAATGGTTTCAGCAATTAAAAAAGTCCTCATTGCCAAGGCATTTGCTCTACCTCTAGGGTGTTGGATCGTTTTTGTACCAACAGTGAGGCTCAGGGACGACTTTGCCTTGGTGAATTTGTGGCTGATGCTGCTTTGGGAGCGACAACCTACAGGGAACCAGTAGAAATTCAGTACATTACTGCCGCAAATCAGTGCCAGGAACGGCTGTTAATTGGTGGTGTGGCCAATATTTTGCACTAGCTGTCAGGGCGGTTGCGCGATCGTTTGTACCAGTGCCCATTGAGTGCCTTTTGGGCTAAAACCTGTGCAACGGCTAGGGCAAATTTTACCCAACTCCGATCGGATTGCCATCCCCCTGGTCTGTTCTCTACAAGTTATATGGTGAACAGTTTAATAGAAGATTCCTCCCAGGGATTTGGGGTTTTGAGGTCATTCCAGGGGCGAATAACTGGCTTTTCGAGTAGGTGCCAGTGCCATTGACAATCAGTACCGCTTCATCTTGTTGAGGTAAAATTTGGTAAAATTTCATCCCGCAGCGATCGGCGGTTTCCACAGATTTCCTCTACCTGGTACCCTAGGTATTTCCAGCGATCGCGCTTGGCTTTTTACTTTAATGGCAGACCCGATCGGGGGACTGGTGAAAGCTGCTGAACAGACTTTACTCTCCAAAAGTAAACTCTTTAATTGGCAGCAACAATCCCGGAGTCGATCTCCGTCGCGAGCTCAATCATCAGGATTGAGCAGCAAATATATCACAGATCCAGCATCTTTAGTTTCAGACCAGACCTTGAGGCCGCAGAAATTAATCCAGAATCTTAATATTCAGAATTCTTAGTATTGACAGTCAAACAAAGTTCATCTAATGTGTTGTAATTGATATAAGTAAAGTCCAATAAGCGAGGTACGGTCAATGGCAGAAACAGCAACAGCACCCTTAACAGGAAAAGGTCTGCTTCAAAAAATCAAAGGCAGCGATTTGCCACGCAGAGAACTGGCAAAGCTTTGCGGCTACTTCACAGTGAGCAAGAGTGGAGAAACTCGGATTAACTTGGCTGAGTTTTACGATGCAGTGTTAGCTGCTAAGGGAATTGAGCTAGAGAAGTCGAAAGCTGATGGACGCGGACGAGAAGCCAGTTATCGAGCTAGCGTTCACAAGAATGGTTCCATCGTGATCGGGGCAAATTATACCCAAGAAATGGGATTAAAGCCCGGAGACGAGTTTGAAATTAAACTCGGATACAAGCACATTCGCTTGATTCAGATCGATGTGGACAGAGCTGATGTAGACATGGACGATCAAGAGGAGGATACAGAAGAATAGCAGCGAACCTGATGCAGTCAGCCGATGGTAAGGCGACTAAATTTGGCATTCACTGTATGAATATTTGCGCGCCAACCTTCGATTTAACTGATGAGCTGTCTTGACTATTTCTATTTTCTCTTGTCTCGCAAAGACTACAGTGCCTCTGAACTTCGCAAAAAGGGGCAAGAGAAAGGTTTTGGCCAGGTCGAAATATTGGAGGCGATCGCGCAAATTCAAGACCGGGGCTATCAGTCCGATACTCGCTTGGTGGCAAACTCGATCGCCTCTGCTGCAGGCAAATACGGGAAGTCTGCCGTCAAGCGCAAGTGCTTGCAAAAAGGAATTTCCAGCGATTTGTTCGAGCAAGTTTGGGAGGAAGAATCTGCTGAAAATGTAGACTCCGAAGCAGAAAAACTTGCCGGATTAAAAGCCAAAGTCATGCGAAAATACAAGATTGATACTTGGGATAAAGTAGATCCAAAGACCAAGGGTAAAGTCTTGAATTACCTCCAATACAGGGGGTTTAATCCCTTTGAAATTTGGCAGCAGTGGCAGCAGGAAGAAGCAGACGAGTAATTTACTAGGACCAAGCTCGATTTAAGAAGCCCCCAGTTCGGCAAACTTAACTGTACTGCTGTTTTGGGGGTCATATTCTATGTTGTCAGTTTTTCTAACTATGGGACTTAGATCGCCTTAAAATCGTGATTGTAGTCAAACTGCTTCATTGAGGGTTTTGTACTCTCTCCGAAACTACAGAATTCCCCTCCATCCTTTGATCGGGTTTGGTATAAACCCAAGCCCAAGCAATTAAGACAGCTTGAAAAGGCAGCCTGAACCAATACAGAAGTGGGTGGTGGGGAATCCCTTCTATGGGAATGCTGTTGATGGCCTGATTAATATTAGCTGGAAACACGGCAATAAACAGAGCAATTAATCCCCAGGCGGCGGCGCGACTCACGGGAGGAACTAACAGCCCAATGCCTCCCAAAATCTCGAAAAAACCGCTGATATAAACCAATGCTTCTGGGTAAGGAAGCTGGGGTGGCATGATTTTGATAAAAGGTGCGGGGACTGCAAAGTGGAGAACCCCGACAACACTAATAGCCACTGCGAGAATAACTCGCCAAATTTCTTTTTGAGTTTTCATGGGAGAGCATTAATTAAAAATTGTAAATTTGCAGCAATAATCCTTGCCAAAATCCGCTGTTTGTGAAACAGTTACCCAGTTTTCCCCGTCAACAACTAACCGCTAGGGGAACTTTGACAAACGGCTGCGGATTGTCACCCAATAAAACAGCGCGGGTGTTTTATCAAAATCTTAATCTCCCGTTGCCGGATCTCGCCTCTGTCCTCCGGCAGTTTTACTAAAAAAAATAGCATACCCAGATTCCCAGACAACTAAAAGTGCTGCGGGACTCTCACAGGAGATCTTGTTATACCAATTTTAAAAAAGAATGCAACAGTAGTCTTGTCCCTCCCCTTTATAAGGGGGGGTTAGGGGGGGTCAAAGATTATTGCACGATTGTAGAGAAATGGTATTACTTTTAATGAGGTTGATTTAAGTTGCAATTTAAAACTCAAAAATCTATCCAAAGCCCTATGTCTCATGCCCTAGGTTGATTTGGGCTGGCATTGCTAAATTAGAAATTGAGGTAATGCGATCGGGAATTTAGCTTTCATGACAGACAAACAGCAGCAACCAACAGAGGAAATCAAGCCCCCAGCAAATTCGGTTTGTGAGGCGTTTCAGATGCAGCTAAAAACGGCTATCTCTGCTGCGGAAACGGCGACGATCGCACTTAACGCGATCGGTGTAGCAGGAACGGAAATTGGCACGGCTGCCGCCGCCAGTGCGGGGGAAGCAGCCGAGACAACTTTCAAACAAGCCCAGGAATATTTCGACACAGCCACCCGCGAGACAGGAAAAGTTTTGGAAGCAGTGGGCGACAACCCTCTGCTGCGAGAATTCCTGAAGTTTTTCCGTGCCGAAGGGCTGCTAACCTTAATCGGTATGGTGGATGTTGCTAGTGCTGAAGCTGCTGTGAAAAAGTTGCAGCAAGAGTATCCCCAGGAAACTCCTGCCGAAATCGCTCAAAGGATTGTAGTAGAAAAAGCCATCTATGCTGGCGGTATCGGCTTGGTAAGTAGCGTTGTCCCTGGAGTCGCCTTGGCGCTGCTGGCGGTGGATTTGGTAGCGACGACACAGTTGCAAGCCCAAATGGTTTATCAGATTGCTGCGGCTTACGGTATGGATGTGCGCGAACCAACTAGGCGAGCGGAAGTTTTGGCTATTTTTGGCCTGTCGGTGAGTAGTTCGGAAGTGCTGAAAGTGCTTTTTGGTGGGCTGCGAAATGTGCCACTGGCAGGAATGGCGATCGGCGCGAGTACCAATGCTGTGATGTTTTATACGGTGGGGTACGCTGCTTGTAGGTTTTACGAGTCTAAGGGAGTTGTTTGATTTTTGACAGGGCGATCGCCCAGGATGTCAAGTGATTTTAGATTTATTTAAACTTTCTTAATCCCCATTGATTATGAGAAAAAATAGTCTCCTTTTCTCTAGCAATAAATCACGCTCAAAAATTCGTATTTTCGGAAGTTCCCAACGATGTTAGAATATGTAATGTCATGGAAACAATGTTATTAACTGCCGCGTGAGCCACAGGCTGTTTGCCGATGCGGATCGACCAGATAGGCAAGCTATCAATATATGTGGCTAGAATTAGCTGTAGCATCCAGCTAAATGCGATCGCCCTGAGAAAATCCCAAACTATTCTGCGAAAATATAACATTTTTTTCCTGGCAGGAACTTTCTTGCCACCAAATTATTCAAAAAGATTGAGCCTCCCAGCCCTGTGTCATTTTTATCTAAACACAAGCAATCACCGACGACCATGAACACTTCACTTAACACCCCTAAATTGCATCTCAATCGAATGCTGAGGCAATCCCTGCTAGCAAGCATCATCTCCGCAGCAGCCTTGGCTAGCGGATGGGTTCCCGGTTTGTACGGCAATTCGCCCAGCCTAGTTTTTGGATCGAGCGCCCAAGCTCAAGAGATTAGCAGAGAGGAGATTACTAGCTACGCTCGTGCTGTCTTAGCAATGGAACCTAGACGCGAGAAAGCTTATAGAGAAATAAAAGGAATGGCACCAGGTGGAGCGGTTCCAAGAGTATTGTGCAACGAAGCTCAGGGAATCAATAGGCTTTCTGGAAACATTCGCGGCGTGGCAGTAAATTACTGCGACGAAGCTAAAAAAATTATAGAAAATAATGGTTTGACAGTTGCTCGCTTCAACCAGCTTACTTTGCTCCAGCAAGCTAATCCGGCTGTCAAAGCACAAATTCAAGCCGAGTTGGTACGGCTGCAACAACAAACTACTAATCCATAGTGATTGGTGATTGGTGATTGGTGATTGGTGATTGGTGATTGGTTATGGGTGATTGGTTAGTGCCAATAGCTAATCACCAATTCCCGATTCCCCATTCCCGATTCCCCATTCAAAGGAAAATCCCGATAAATAAGATATTCCTCAAAAATTAGGTGCGACATCAAATCCTGTGAGGGATAAAATATAAATATGCTAATTTTTACAAAACATTTGCCTGCAAATCCTGATGCTGTAGTCAGCTTTGTTTTACCCCTGACTGCGGACGATCGCACTCGCAGTCGTCACCGATTTGAAACGGATGCCGGGGAAGTGGTAAACTTGCGTTTGCCCAGAGGTACTGTACTGCGTGATGGGGATTTATTGCAGTCGGAAGACGGTAATTGTTTAGTGCGAGTCACAGCCAAACCAGAAGCAGTGCTTGCAGTACGTGCTGGAAATCGGCTGCTACTGATGCGGGCGGCCTATCATTTAGGAAACCGCCACGTAGCTTTAGAAGTGGCTGATAATTATTTAAAGTTTTCTCCCGATTCAGTCTTGCAGGGAATGCTGGAAAAAATGGGTTTGGAAGTAACAGCAGAAATTGTACCATTTCACCCAGAAGTGGGAGCTTATGGCCATAGCCATTAAGATTTGAGATTTGAGATTTACGAAAGAAGCGAACAGAGAACAATCAAGAGTTAACAATCAACAGTGAACAGTCAACTTTTATGTTTATTGCAGCTAGCTTTTGCACCTGTGGGAGCTTATAGTTATTCTGAAGGGCTCGAAATTTTAGTAGAAACAGGTGAGATCGATAGCGAAGTTAGCTTGAGAAATTGGTTGCAAGACTCCCTGCAATTCGGGGCGATTCGAGTAGAAGCTGCGCTGGCGGTACGGGGTTTGAGGGCGGCTAAAAAGGAAGATTTAACAGCTTTGAGTTATTGGAATGGGTGGGCGACGGCGACTAAGGAAACTGAAGAATTGCGATCGCAAAGTTGGCAAATGGGACGGACTTTGATGCGGTTATTGCTAGATTTGCGATCGCCCACACCGGATGGATTAACAAAAATAGTACCAGAATTCGTGGCATCGGAGGGTAATCAGTGCAATTTTGCGATCGCCTTTAGCATTGCTTGCGCTTGCTGGCAGATTGAAGAAGAAGCCGCCGTGTTAGGATATTTGTACAGTTGGGCGACAAACTTGGCGAGTGCTGGCGTCAAATTGATTCCCCTTGGTCAAACAGCCGGTCAACAATTATTGTTAGATTTGCACTCGCAAATTAGCTTTACTGCCCAAGAAGTTTTAAAATTAGAAGATGACGATCTTGGTAGTTGTAGTTGGGGATTGGCCCTAGCTAGTATGGCCCACGAAACTCAATATACTCGATTATTTCGCAGTTAAAAATCAGACAATCTCAAATCTCAAATCGCTATGAGTGCTTTTCGTGTTGGAATTGCGGGCCCTGTTGGTTCGGGAAAAACAGCTTTACTTGATGCTTTGTGCAAATCCCTCCGTCAGCACTACAAGATGGCTGTGGTGACTAATGATATCTATACTCAGGAAGATGCACAGTTTTTGGTGCGGAGTCAAGCTTTGGATAGCGATCGAATTTTGGGCGTAGAAACCGGAGGCTGTCCCCACACGGCTATTCGGGAAGATGCTTCGATCAATTTAGTGGCTATTGAACAATTGGAATACAAATTCACTGACTTAGATTTAATCTTTGTCGAAAGTGGGGGCGATAACTTAGCGGCAACTTTTAGCCCAGAGTTAGTAGATTTGACAATTTACGTAATCGATGTGGCTGCGGGAGACAAAATTCCCCGCAAAGGAGGACCAGGAATTACTAAATCGGATTTGCTGGTAATTAATAAAACAGACCTCGCACCCTATGTGGGAGCAGATTTAGGAGTGATGGAACGGGATACTCAAAAAATGCGCGGGGAGAAACCTTTTATTTTTACTAATTTGAAAAGCCAGGAAGGATTAGAATCGGTAGTTAATTTTATCCGCTACCATATAGTCTAGAATCCTATTGAAATTAGATATCTAAGATGTAAGTCGACAAGAGTAAAACTTCGGTTTTGTTGGACGCTATCCCCGTTGAATCAGGAAGCCAGCGCTGTATCGCCGTATCGGTCAGCGTCTGGTAGTTCACTGTTAGTTCATGGGTTTGATTCCTGCCAAATCTAAAATTTGAGGAATTAAATCTTCCCGCTTGACAGCCATCATGTGAACTCCTTGACAAATTTGTCGCGCTAGCTTAACTTGTTCGGCAGCAATTTTTATGCCTTCCTGTAAGGGTTCTGGAGCTTTTGCCAAACGATCGATCGTCTCTTGTGGTATGTGAACTCCCGGCACATTCTTTTTGATAAATTCAGCATTTTTAGCGGATTTAAACAGAAAAATTCCTGCTAAAATTGGTTTGTTAGAACCCGCAGCAATGTGGTGCATAAACTTATCTAAAATTTCAAAATCTGTTATTAATTGACTTTGAAAAAACTGGGCTCCTGCTTCTAATTTTTTCTCAAATCGACTTTGTAAACCTGACCAACTGGGGCATTGCGGATCGACAGCAGCACCGGCAAATAAATCAGTAACTCCATCTGTTAAAGGTTTGTCATTCCAGTCTTTGCCACTGTTCATTTTTTGAATAGCTTGCAGCAGTCGCACTGCTTCAAAATCAAATACGCTTTTAGCTTTTGGATGGTCTCCGGCTTTGACTGGATCGCCTGTTAGTGCTAATATATTGCGAATACCTAAAGCCTGTGCTCCCATCAAATCTGCTTGCAGGCCAATTTGATTGCGATCGCGACAAGCAACTTGACAAATCGGCTCAATGCCGTGCTGCAATAAAATTACGGATACTGCTAGGGGAGACATTCGTAGCACTGCACGACTGCCATCGGTGATATTAATTGCGTGAACGCGGTTTTTGAGCATTTCAGCCATTGCCAGGGTGTGAGTGATATCACCGCCTTTGGGGGGGGCAACTTCGGCGGTAATGATAAATTCTCCGGGGGTAGTACACGCAGTACGAAAACGATTCATGATTGGTTGTTGGTGGTTGACAGTTGACAGTTGGCAGTTGGCAGTTGGCAGTTGGCAGTTGTTAGTTGGCAGTTGGCAGTTGTTAGTTGGCAGTTGGCAGTTGTTAGTTGGCAGTTGGCATTCTCAACCAATAAACCAATAACTAATAACCAATAACAACTAACCAATAGCAACTAATTTGGTAAAGAATAACCAAAAGCTTTTTTAACCTTAGTTAGAGTTTGGTTGGCAATTGCTTCTGCTTGTTCCTTTCCTTGACGTAATACTGATTCCAAGTATCCCCGATCGCCCATTATGTCTGCATATTTATCCTGAATCGGTTTCAGGGCATTGATTGTAGTCTCTGTCAACAGGGGTTTAAAGTCTCCCCAACCCATATTTTCACATTCCGCTGCAACTTCTTCCTTGGATTTGCCGGAAAGCAGCAGGTACAGGGTGAGTAGGTTTCTGGCTTCGGGGCGATCGGGGTCATCAAAGGTCAAACCTCGCACCGCATCTGTTTTGCACCGCTTAATTTTTTTGGTAATTGTTTCTGGCGAATCCAATAAATTAATTCTACTCAGTTCGGAAGGGTCTGATTTCGACATTTTACGAGTGCCGTCTGTCAAGCTCATCACCCTCGCGCCGTCAGTCCGAATTAATGGTTTGGGAAGTTTCAATACAGGTTTTTCCGGTGTGCCAAATTGGTGATTTAATCTAATAACTAGATCGCGGGTTAGTTCCAAATGTTGTTTTTGGTCTTCTCCTACTGGCACTTGATCTGCATCGTAAAGCAAGATATCTGCGGCCATTAATACGGGATAATTCAGCAAGCCTGCGTTAACATTTTCTCCTTGTTTAACTGCTTTTTCTTTAAACTGAATCATATCTTCTAGCCAGTTAATCGGCGTAATGCAGTTAAGCAGCCATGCTAGTTCTGTATGAGCAGGAACGTGGGATTGTATGAAAATAGTAGAATATTCCAAATCGATGCCACAAGCTAAATAAAGGGCGGCGATGGTGTAGCTGTCATTAGCTAGAGTTGCGGGATTGTGCGGTGCGGTAATGGCGTGCAAATCGACTACGCAAAAGTAATTTTCGTACTGACTTTGGATTTCTACCCAGTTGCGAATGGCACCGAGATAATTGCCGAGGTGTAGATTGCCTGTTGGCTGAACTCCTGAAAGAACGCGCTGTTTGCCCATGAGGAAAGAGGAGAATTTAAGTCACATTCCTATATTGACACGTTATCTCGATCTAAGTCAAATATAACTCGGCGGTTGAAACCGCGTCTACACAAACGAAGTCCGCCTGCGCGGACTAAAGAATTAACGGGGTATTTAAGGCAGATTGTTTTTATAACTACGTTTAAATCCCAGTCTGAAAAACCTCTCTGTCAACTGTCAATTGTCAATTGTTTTTCGGTTTGGTGCGCCACCAAGTGATGCTGGCCGCTAAAAGGGCGATCGCAAAACTCAAGGCAAAGGAAAATAGAAAGGGATGCAACTGCATTAAAACAGGAATTTTATAGTTTTGGACTGTCTGGAATACTTCGTCTGTGCCGCTTGATGCTGCGATGCCTCCGGCTGCTAAACCAACGCCGATCGCCTGTACTGTGCTTTGTAGGCGATCGTCCCGATTTTTCTCTCCTAGTTCGCTCTTGCGGAGTTCGATTTGGTTGGTGCGATCGCTCCTGGCTTGTTCTATTTCTACTATGCCGCGTATTGAGGCGATCGCCTGGTCGATTAAGTTTGTGCCGTGGCGGAAATATCCTAAGTCTCCGGCAATTTGCGATCGCATATAACGAGCCGTTTTTCTACTGAAGTTATTTAATATTGATAGTTCTTCCTTATCGATTCCTAGTATATCACAAATTTTCGACAAAATGTCAATGTAATTGTTAAGATGTATGGCAATTGTATTGTCATAATCTTCGAGTTTCCGCAGCAGGCGAGTATAAGTTACTGCTTTGCTGAAGAGTTGCTTTAACTGTTCCTGAAATTCCTGCAATTGGGGGGGAGTTAATACAGTTCCTCTGGAAAATTGCTGCTGCAATATCTCCATGTTTTTCTCAATGGTGCGGTATTCGCGATCGAGTTCATGGTAAATCTGGCGGCTGTCTTGAAAAGCTTTGATAATTTTGTTGCGGTGAAATAGTAGGTCGAGTATTTCTTCCTGGCAAGTGTTAAAATCCTTATCGGTTTGTTTGTCGGCAAGCAGCCAGACAAGCAGGTGGCGGTAATTCGCAATATCGCTAATTGCACCGTATTCAAAAATCGGACTACCGAACAGTTTACTCGATCGGTAAAATACAGGTGGTGAGTCGCCTTGGAATAAAGCATTGCGACATTTATCGGCAAGGGGTTTGAGGGAATCTAAATTATCCGGTGAGTTTTCGGGAAGCCACGCGGTAATCAGGAGAGTTTGACCTAAAAAGTTATCATCGCCACTGATGAGTAAGGCTCGATTTGGATTGAATTGCTGGATTAGATCGACATCTACATTATCAGCGGTGCCGTCTTCCGGGCAACCTATATTTAAGCAGAAAGCATAGCTGTCTTGAATTTGTAGCGGTTGGGCAAAACCTTCTACGGGCGGATTGCTGTTAAATCTTAGTACAACAGTTGGTAACAAATCCTCGCGGTAGCTGTGGGATTTTTGCGGGAAAACTAGATCGGGTGTTACCGCTTCATTGGTGAAGTTGGCGAGGATTTTGTCGCAGTGTTTCCACAGAGGATTATTGCTGCCCTTACTGTCATTGTACAGTTGGAAAGCGTATAAATAGACATTGGGGGCAGAAATTTTGTCACTCATGTTATTGGCGCGGTGGCTATGAATTGGGAATGCGTTTTTTAAGGTTTTCGGGCAACTGTGGATAGCGGTTTGAGAGTTTTGGTTCTTGTCCTTCTTTTTTGGTGGCTTCTGGTTTTAGTTTTCTATCTTTAACCAAGTTTCTGATCTCATCCGTAATCTTAGGATATTTTTTACACCAATCGCTAATAACCACCGCTACTTCCTGATTAGATTTATCCGCCATCTTGGATATCTTCTTATCAAGATCATCTAAAGCCTCAACCGCGTTCCACAGTTCAAATAATTCGGGTTTATTTTCAAAGACTTGCAGGAATCCGTTAATGAATTTTTCGTCTTTTGTCATTACCACTTCTTCATTTGTCATTGTTATTTACTCCTGTTATTGTCCCACTGCACAAAAAGCCGCCCAAAAGTGAGGGGCTTCGTAAGGCTGATAATCGTCGTCGTAACCGTAGGCGAAGCTATCTTGAATCGTGGTTTTATGTTCGCGACTCAGCAACTGCGACGCTTCCACCCATTCTAGCAAACCTTTGACAGTCACACTCCGCAGCCACAACTGAGACTCCCGCAAAGCTACAGCAACAGCAGGCTGAGTTTCCCCACGAAAAAGTTCGTAAAATTTGATGGTTAAAATCGCTGTAGATACATCATTCACCGCCCACAATGTGCTGAGTACACTCGTCGCCCCAGCATAGAAAAAACCGCTAGTCAATCCGATATACTCATCTGTGGTATTCCTGGCATCGGTTAACCCAGTTTCACAGGCAGAAAGGGCTACTAAACGGCACTTACTTAACTCCAAATCGAAGATTTCTGTCAGAGTCAGGCATTCTACGATGTCGTAGTTTTCGCCTCGCCGGGAACGGATATAACGCTTTTCGTCGGAGGGAACCCCCCCCAGCCCCCCCTTGCTAAGGGGGGGAGTTTCTTTACCTTCTGTCTCCCCCCTTAGCAAGGGGAAATCCTCTCCTGTCTCCCCCCTTACCAAGGGGGGATTAAGGGGGGTTACTTTCGCGCCGGCTAGGATTAATGCGGATTTTTCGGGATTGAGAAAGTCGAAGAAGCCGTGACAGGAAAAGTGGGCGATGTCGGCATTTTGCAAGCTGGCAATTTGTTGTTGCAATCCTGCTTTGCTGGCGTTTTGCCGACTCAATATTTCGGCGGGATTGAAGGATTTGGCAATGGCTTCGACTTCGATGTCGGTGAAGTCTAAATCTTCTGTGGGGTTTTGGATGGCAAAAAATTTGCTGGGTAATGTGTCTTCGGCTGTCAGATTTACCCGCTGAGATAATTGCAATAGTTGGCAACTGGGAGTGTATCTCACGCCGCCTGGGAAAAGTTCGAGAAGACATCCAGTTTCTACGGTTTTGTCGGCTTTTTGTCGGCTGCTGGTGAGGGCGTGTAGGGGGAATAGGTGCAAGTATCGGAAGGGAACTAAGATTAATTTTTGGCAGTTTTCGGGGAGGCGAGAAATTATTTCGTCGATGTGCAGAATCTCGGCTAATTTTTCCAGGCGGCTGTCTAGTTGGTTTTTCCAGTTGTCGTATTTTTCCTCGTCTTTGATGTCATCGAGATATTCCTGTTGTAACTCTTGTAATGCTTGCAAGTCTTGAGAGGAAGATTGCCAGATATCCGGTTGAGGAGAGTCGCGGGTGACAATGAAAACTTTAAAGCCGTTGTCGGTAATGTACCATTCTAAAATTGCTTCGTTTTCAGCTAACAGGCTACGAATTTCTGCAAAACTAATCCGCTGTACTTGGCTGGGGAGGCTGCGGGCTTTGTGAAACAATTCTACGAGGTTTCGGGTTTTGCTGCGTTCGATGTATTCTAGGGCGGCGGTGGAGTTTTCCATTTCTAGGCAAACTTCTACGATTGATTGATACAGTTTATTCCATTCTTCAGCCAATTTCTGTCTGTCTGCTTCGCCGCCGATAATGATTTCACTCCGCATTAATTCGACTGTCTCGATGGCAGAGTTAAAGGTATTGTAGGCTTCTGGGAGTTGGGAATTATTCTGGTAGGTAACTCCGAGATTATATAAAGTCTGAGCATTATCTATAGGAAATGCGTCGCGGGTGCGAACTTCCAAGGATGCCTCAAAAGCTGCGATCGCCAATTCCAGATTCTCGGCTTTTTCCCCTCTGATTCTGTAGAGGTACGCACCCGCCAAATTATTTTGACACGTTGCCCATTCAAAGGGAAATGCGTCGCGAGTCCAAACTTCCAAGGATGCCTTATAAGCTGCGATCGCCAATTCCAGATTCTCGGCTTTTCCCCCTCTGATTCTGTTGTGGTAAGCACTCGCCAAATTATTTTGACTCCTTGCCCACTCAAAGGGAAATGCGTCGCGGGTGTAAACTTCCAAGGATGCCTCATAAGCTGCGATCGCCAATTCCAGATTCTCGGCTTTTTCCCCTCTGATTCTGTAGAGGTACGCACCCGCCAAATTATTTTGACTCCTTGCCCAGTCTTCGGGAAATGCGTCGCGAGTCCAAACTTCCAAGGATGCCTCTAAAGCTGCGATCGCCAATTCCAGATTCTCGGCTTTTTCCCCTCTGATTCTGTAGAGGTACGCACTCGCCAGACTGTTTTGACACGTTGCCCATTCAAAGGGAAATGCGTCGCGAGTCCAAACTTCCAAGGATGCCTCACAAGCTGCGATCGCCAGTTCCAAATTCTCAGCTTTTTCCCCTCTGATTCTGTCACTGTAGGCATTCCCCAAATTATTTTGAGTCATTGCCCATTGTTGGGGAAAAGCCTCACGGGTGCGAACTTCCAAAGATGCCTTATAAGCCGCGATCGCCAGTTCCAAATTCTCAGCTTTTTCCCCTCTGATTCTGTAGAGGTAGGCCATCCCCAAATTATTTTGACTCCTTGCCCATTCAAAGGGAAATGCGTCGCGAGTCCAAACTTCCAAGGATGCCTCATAAGCTGCGATCGCCAATTCCAGATTCTCGGCTTTTCCCCCTCTGATTCTGTAGAGGTAGGCCATCCCCAAATTATTTTGACTCCTTGCCCAGTCTTCTGGAAATGCGTCGCGGGTGCGAACTTCCAAGGATGCCTCATAAGCTGCGATCGCCAATTCCAGATTCTCGGCTTTTCCCCCTCTGATTCTGTCTTGGTAAGAACTCCCCAAATTATTTTGAAACTTTGCCCACTTTTCCGAGTAAGCTTCGCGGGTGACAACAGTTAATGCTATCTCCAGACAAGCAATACCAACCTCTAAATTACTTGCCCGACTGCCTTGACGCAAATTGTAAAAAGTGAAATTTAAGCGGGGTAAAATATTAGCAAGATTGTATGCTTCTTCTGCATCCAAGGTTGCCAGAGTTTCAGTTGCCCACTCTCGCAAATATTGAGCAAAACCATCATCTATTAATTCTAGGTTAGCTTGCAGAATCTCGATTTCTTCCTCGCTGGGACAGGTGAGGAGAGAATCAATCAGATTTTGATAGGCTTGGCGGCGCGCTTCGTTCATTGCTTACAACCCATGTTTTTAACATTTTACATTCTTTGTCGGGGAAAAACAAGGGGGAAACCCGACTTGCTGAATCGTTTGGAGTCGTTGGAGTGTGCGTCATAATTAGCATTGGTATTTAGGATAACGGCAGAGTTCCAATCAGATTTTGAGCTAATTCGAGAAATTCTTCAGCACAGTTAATTTGTTCCGCAGCTTGCTCGACAGTGACAGTATCAATTCCTCCGTAATCTCCGCTATTTCGCAAATCTTGAGCATCAATTAAAAATCTGTGAAATTCAGCAGGAACTCTTCCTGTACGAGCAAATTCTCGACCAAAAGCTCCAATTACTGCGGAATGTTTAGAAAAAGACATTCCTTCACCATCTAAAAATGCCTCAGCAATGTAAAACATAGCATAATAAGCGCGAGCAGCGGCATAGCCGGGAAAACCATTATCTAGCAATAATCTTGCCGCACTGATGCTTTCGCGAGATTTCTGGATTAATTCTAATTGTTCGGGTTTCATAAAGCTATTCCCTCTTTACGAATGTTCCTCAATAAAGGGCCGTTGTAGTGCGCGAACCGATTTTCATCCATAAACAAACAGCTAATCACTTCATCATTTTGGAGAGACAAGTCAGCCCGGATATGGCTGATTCTTTTGATTTCTTCGCCGGGATTAACTTCCCCTTTGAGAACTACCAAAACATCAATATCTGAGTCGGGATGTGCGTCGCCGCGCGCTTGGGAACCGTAGAGTACCATTTGGGTGAGACGATCGCCATAAAGTTGCTCGAAGTGCGATCGCAATTGAGTTAGGATGGTCTTGAGTTTATCGTTGATTTTCATATTTGCGATCGATGTTATGTATTTAGTATAGACATAAGCTCGGCGGTTTAAACCGCCGTCTCAAAATAGCTAATGACTAATTACAAATCTGTCATTAACCTTGCCTTCCGCAAAACAAATGTTAAAACAGTTTCTTGACCGGTAATAATATCGGCTCTTCCTTCCATTCCTGACTGAATTGCATATTGACGAGGCTCATTTGCTTGGGGAGTTCCAAATGCTTGATTACTGGTAGATTCGAGTCTGGTTAGATAAGTTTTATCCGGTTTAATGGCAACTTCGTAATAAGCTGTACCTAAATTATTATTGGAATTTTGAGAGGCGATCGCATCTGGGGCAATTTCGCTGACAGTGCCTTTCAATGTGCCGTAGTCGGGGAAGGGAAGGGCGGAAATTCTCATTTGTACGGGTTGGCCAATTTGGATGCGGGCGATGTCTTGGGATGTTACTTTGGCTTTGACTATCAGGGGTACGTCGCTGGGGACGATTTGGGCGATCGCACTTCCGGCTTGCACAGTTTGGCCAGGATGTTGTAATTCTACTTTGAGAATTGTACCGTCTGCTGGGGATCTGACAACGCTATATTTGAGTTTTAATTCAACTTGATTTAGTTCTTTTTGAGCTTGAATCAATTGCTGTTGAATTGACGAGCGTTTCACCAGCAAAACCCGCCGACTTCTGCCTAATCGTTCAGCTACATCGGGCAGGGATGTTGCTAATTTTACCAGAGCTGATTCCACTAATTTATCTACTGCGGAACTTTCATTTTGGATACTCTGAAATTGGGCGCTAGCTAAAATTTGATTCTCCAATTCCCGCAATTGGCGATTGATTTCATCGGCTGCTGTCTGAGACTGAGTGACAGTTTCTTGGAATTGCTTTTTTTGACTATCTAACCGGGATGCGTCCACAACGGCGATCGCATCTCCTTGTTTCACCACCTGATTTTCAGTAACTGCAATGCTTTCGACGGTGCCCTCTGTTGTCGCTTGTACAACGCGGACTTCTCCGGCGGGGCGGACGATCGCATCTGCTTTAACTGTAGCACTGTATTTGGTGACGCTAGCAAGGGCGATCGCACCTCCAAATGTAGCCACCATCAAAATTCCCCCCAAACTTGTCCAGCGGCTGACAGGGGGCAAAAATTGGTCGTTCTCAAAGGTTTCAACGGATGGGGATTCGGGAAGAGGAGACATGGCGACAACAGGGTAAGAAGAGGGAAGATGGAAGATGGAAGATGGAAAAGGGAAGAAATTTATGCGATCGCCTGATTAGCCCTAACGATTTCAGCAATTAATCATGTCCTAACCACGGTTCGGGTTGCTCTAAAAATTCCACATGGTGGCTAACTCGAAAAATCCTTATTTCTTTGAGCGCATTTATTTTTAACTTTCCGGATAGCCCAGATACATTTAGAAGTCTCAATCAAAATTCGTAGGCTACAGCCAAAAATCCGCACAGATTCCCTGAATGAGCATCCCAACTTCGCTCCCCGATCGAGACTGGTAAAAAAACCGGGTTCTATTTTCATTACACGTAAGTATTGAATAGTCACCGAATCTTTGACTGAGATCGATCTCTCTGAGACAGAGGGACGAAAAAGTCTTGACTGCAAATTTTTTATTAATTACATTCCCAAGGAGTTCATTATGTTTGAAAATCAACAACACTCACTGTTTACTGAACTAACAGATGCCGAATCAGCTACTGTCAGCGGTGGCAATATGAGCAGCGGTGTCAGCGATCTTGACAGCAATAGCGATGCCAGCAATAGCAATGCTGATGATATCAATAGCTTCTTTTTTGTACCAGATGTCAGTCAACTTTATATGTACGATCCGAGTCGGCAGCGTCCGTATAAAACCATCGTGGTTTAGAAAAATAAGTCTAGGGGCTTAGTTGGGAAAATTTATCCGTAATATTCCGGAGATCCACCTGCTTTTAAGAAACATAGATCAGTATTTAAACGAAGCTAGAAAGTTTATCAAGTTTCTAGCTTGTGTCCAATTTGAGCGCATAAAACGGAGTCTATCATGAAAGAAACTAAAGACACCTCACTAGAGGGCTCACTGTTTACTGACATCACCCCAGAAGCATCTGCCAGTGTCAACGGGGCTCATCGTTATCGTTATGTCAGCCGTCGTAGCAACTGCGATAACTACAGCTACAATCCCTACTTCGATGGTCGCCCAGTTCATGGCTACGTACACAATGTGTCCTATCGTCGCTACTACGACTGGTAACTGACTGTGAGAACTTCAGAAATTTTGGTGTAAAAATTCAGAAATTCCAATTTAAACGATGCTCTAGAATTTAGCTGAAATTTCTAATTATTGTCCAATTTTATCAGCTTAAAAGGAGTTTATCATGCAAGCAACTAAAGAGAGCTCACTGTTTACTGAAATCACTGCTGAAGAATCTGCTAGTGTCAACGGTGGTTACTATGGCTGTTACCGTCCCCGTCGTCACATTGTATACCGCCGTAATCGTAACGGTACTTTCAGAGCAGTAGTTCGCTACTGGTAAATTTGAGGTCGGTTAATTCAGCTTTATAACTGTGAATCGAGGAAGTACCCATAACATTATGGGTGCTTTTTTCTGATTGAGTATCCGGCGATGTGTAATCTGTTTTAGGCTCTGGTGATGACAATAAATTGTCAAAAAATGTTGTGATTTTTCCAGAGAATACCATCTCCGAAAAAGTCAATAATTTATGAAATATCAGGTTGTTCTCCAGCATAGTGAAGAAGATTGTGGAGCTGCTTGCTTGGCTTCCATCGCTAAATTTTATGGTCAAAATTTAACTATTAGTCGCTTGCGAGAATTCGTCGGTACCGGTCAACAAGGGACGACTTTACTGGGCTTAAAACAAGGAGCTGAGGCGATCGGCTTTAATGCTCGATCGGTACGAGCAGCATCTACCATTTTAGACAAGCTGGATGATGCCCCTCTACCTGCTATTATTCACTGGAAAGGTTATCACTGGGTAGTTTTGTATGGAAAGCAGGGCAAAAAATATGCGATCGCCGATCCAGGAGTCGGCATTCGCTATGTTTCCAAAGAGGAATTAGCCACGGCTTGGACAGATTGGTTGTGCTTGCTGGTGGAACCAGATCCAGAGCGGTTTTTTGCCCAAGGAGAGAGTCAAGCATCCGCAAGTTCTCTACAGAGATGGATGCGACGCATTGGGATTTACCGCTCGATTTTGATGGAAGCATTTTTGCTAAATATAGTCTTAGGTTTGCTGTCAATTTCTTCGCCTTTTCTCGTGCAAATTCTCACCGATGATATTTTGGTGCGAGGCGATACGCAACTTTTGGCTAGTGTGGCGATCGCCGTTATAGTCATGAACCTATTTAGCAGCAGTTTAGGACTCGTGCAGTCGAACTTAATTGCTCAGTTTTCCCAGCGATTAGAATTGGGATTCGTGATGGAATTCGGGCGCAAACTACTACGTTTACCTCTGAGCTTTTACGAAAGTAGACGCAGTGGCGAAGTCATCGGTAGATTAAAAGATATTCAAGAAATAAATCAATTAGTTTCTCAAGTAGCCATCAGCTTACCCAGTCAATTTTTTATAGCAATAGTTTCTTTTAGCTTCATGCTTTTTTACAGCAAAGAACTCACACTAGCCGCTACACTGATTGCGTGTTTGATGACTGCTTCTACTATAATATTTCTGCCTGCATTGCAGCAAAAAACACGCAACTTACTTGTACTAGAATCCGAAACGCAAGGGATGTTAGTAGAAACTTTTAAAGGGGCGTTGACCGTCAAAACTACTAGCAGCAGCCAACAACTTTGGGAAGAATTGCAAACACGCTTTGGTCGTTTAGCTAATCTTACTTTTCGGACTACCCAAATTGGGATATTAAATAATATATTTTCGGGTTTTGTTGCCTCGGCGGGGAGCATTACTATCCTGTGGCTGGGGAGCGGCTTAGTGATTGAAAAAGTCTTGAGTATCGGTCAATTACTAGCCTTTATCAGCATGAATCAAAATGTGACAAACTTAGTAAACTCAGTGGTAGGATTTAGTGACGAAATGACTCGCGTCCAGACAGCAACTCAGCGGCTATCGGAGGTGATAGACGCTGAACCGGAAAGCAAAAGCGATCGGAATAAACCTTTTGTACAAATTCAAAACCGGGACGATATTGTTTGTAAGAATGTTAAGTTTCACTATCCAGGTAGACTGGATTTGCTCGAAAATTTTTCGGTTACGTTTCCTGGTGGTCAATCCATCGCTTTAATTGGCTATTCCGGCTGTGGCAAGAGTACCCTAGCTAAAGTAATTGCTGGTTTGTATCCGCTGCAATCTGGTAATATTAGAATTGGTGATTATAATTTACAGGATTTGTCTCTTGACAGTCTCAGACAGCAGGTAGTTTTGGTTCCTCAAGAAGCACATTTTTGGAGTCGATCGATTCTGGAGAATTTCCGTTTAGGCTATCCAGAAATTAGCTTTGAACAAATTGTTAAAGTTTGTAAAATTGCTGGGGCGGATGAATTTATCAGTCAATTACCAGATAAGTACCAAACGGTTTTAGGGGAATTTGGAGCGAATATTTCTGGTGGACAAAGGCAAAGATTGGCGATCGCCCGTGCAATTCTCAACAATCCACCCGTATTGATTTTAGACGAATCTACCGCCGGCTTAGATCCGGCCAGTGAAGCGGAAGTTTTAGAACAGTTGTTGATGTACCGACACGGAAAAACTACGATTTTTATCAGTCACAGGCCGAGGGTGATCGATCGCGCTGATTGGATTATTATGTTAGAACGGGGGAAGTTGAAAGTGCAAGGATCTGCTGCCAGATTGCGATCGATTCCCGGAGATCATTTAGAGTTTTTGCATCCTTGAGCGAGTTAGAACTTATTAGAGATCTCCAATAACCAAACAAGAGGTTATGCTGCGGATAAGTTCATTTCAAGAGTTGCCCAAAAAGCGGAGTTCATTTTGAAGCCAATCATTGCAAAACGATCGGAACGCACTCCTTCGGTTCGTTGGGCGCTGGCAAGCCTTTCCCTATCCATGTTGATGCCCTCGCTTGATACCAGCATCGCCAATGCTGGCTTGCCAACCTTGGCCCAAGCGTTCACCGCCTCCTTCCAGTCAGTCCAGTGGATCGTCCTCGCTTATCTCCTTGCCATCACTACCCTGATCGTCAGCGTCGGACGACTCGGTGACATCATGGGCCGCCGACGGCTGTTACTGGTCGGAATCTGTCTGTTCACGGTGGCCTCGCTCCTGTGTGGCGTCGCGCCCACGCTCTGGCTGCTGATTGCCGCCCGCGCAGCCCAGGGCCTCGGAGCGGCAATCATGATGGCTCTCACCGTTGCCCTGGTCGGTGAGATAGTACCAAAAGAAAAGACCGGTAGCGCGATGGGGCTGCTGGGAACGATGTCCGCGATCGGTACCACTCTGGGTCCATCGCTCGGCGGTCTGCTGATCGCCGGATTCGGTTGGCGGACAATCTTCCTCGTCAACGTGCCGCTGGGTATCCTGAATTTTCTGCTCGCGTATCGCTACCTGCCTGTCGATCGTCGGGGGCCGAAGAGCGATCGTCGGGGCAGCTTCGACCATGTGGGCACGCTGCTGCTGGCTCTGACGCTCGCAGCTTATGCGCTGGCTATGACGATCGGGCGCGGTAGTTTTGGTCCGCTCAACATGGCTCTGCTGTTGGCAGCCGTCTTTGGAGTCGGCCTCTTTGTGCTCGCCGAGGCGAAAGCCGCATCACCTTTGATCCCATTGGCGATGTTCCGCAATCCAGTGCTGAGTGCGAGCCTCGTCATGAGCACCCTCGTCTCGACGGTGATGATGGCTACCCTGGTGGTCGGGCCGTTCTATCTCTCACGGGGGCTGGGGCTGGAAACGGCTCTTGTTGGACTCGTCTTATCGGTCGGCCCGCTTGTGGCCGCGCTGACTGGCGTGCCGGCCGGCCGCATTGTGGACCGCTTTGGGGCGCAACGCATGACCATCATTGGGCTCGTCGGAATAGCGATCGGCTCTTCCGTTCTATCCATGATGCCGACGAGGTTCGGCATTCCCGGCTACATCGCCCCCATCGTCATCATTACCGCCAACTATGCACTGTTCCAAGCGGCAAACAACACCGCGATCATGATGGATATCAGCCCGGACCAGCGGGGCGTTATTTCCGGTATGCTCAGCCTATCGCGTAATCTTGGGCTGATCACCGGTGCATCCGCTATGGGCGCAGTATTCGCGATCGCATCGGCGACGATCGACATCACGACGGCGCGCCCCGATGCCGTTGCCACCGGCTTGCGGATCACGTTCGCAGTCGCAGCAATTCTGATCGTCGTTGCGATCGCGATCGCGATTGGGGCTTACCGCCACACATTACGCAATCGGTAATTATTCCACAAGCAAAGTTGCTGGCGGACAAGCGCGATTAGAGATTGCGGTTGCATCAGAATGATCTCGTTATATATTCCCGACCAAAATTCTGCACTTCTCGCAACACAGTCAGATCCGTTTCTGTTTTTCGTAGTTCAATCCACTGATTCAACTGGTCAACGTTCACCATAGGAAAAGCACGGCTATTAAGTGCATCGGTGTACTGCCCATCCTGAAACAATTGAATGCTCAATTTATGCCGCCGATACAACCAGATTTCGGGAACTTTCATTGCCAGATAGATAGACATTTTGCTGGCTGAAGAACTGGCAATATCTACTTCCAACGCCAAATCGGGGGCAAGACTTTCAGAAGCCTTTGTCTCCATCCCTTGCCCTGGTGTGGCATTTTGGATGTAGAAACAGGTATCGGGTTCAATGCCGCGATCGATAGTTTCACGATTCAGGGTGGTTGAACCAAAATCATTTGCCTCCATCCCCAACTCCATTGCCAGCATTGTAATGATTTTTGCCAGCAACCGATTGACGATTTCGTGAAGTTCTCCTGGCATTCTGATCTCCAATACTCCCTGGTTATAGGCAATGCGAGTTGAGCGATTATCTCCCAAGTCTTGCAGCAACGCTTCATAGGTTTTCCAGGTTAGCCCTGAAATGATCATGGCACTACCAGGAGTCAACTTAATTTGATTGATTGGTGTCGCGATCGCTGCGCTCATGGGTTAACTCTCTAGCGAATAGTAATTCGGTTTCTCAATTACTCGTATTATAGCGGTTCGGGCTGTGTATTTAGATTTCACAGCGCGATAATCGTAAGGTGCATCGCCATCAATAATCTCTCAGTAAAATCGCAAATCTGGCAGCGACGCACCCTACAAAATATCGTCAGGTGCGTCGCTATCAATAATCTCTCAGTAAAATCGCAAATCTGGCAGCGAAATCGCATTTTATAGCAACCGCCAAGGTGGTTAAGGCATTTATGCGATCGCTCAGGGAGCGGAGTCGAAGGGTTCAACGACCTTCTTCGCCTTGGCGGTTGCTATATCATTCCTCCTCAATTTCAATCTCCACTGCCTCTAACTCAGCTTCTAACTGCTCAACAGTCGGCAAACTCCCCTGTAACTGTTCCGGCAAAGCCTCCCGCAATTGATAAGTCGAAACCCCGATCGGCTTATTCAGATCCCGCAAAGCATATTCCACAATCTTCTGCTTTTTATTCTTACATAAAATTATCCCAATAGTTGGCATATCATCCCGGTGTTTCAGCAAATCATCCACAGCCGAAACGTAAAAACTCATCTTCCCTGAAAACTCTGGTTTAAAGGCTTCTACCTTCAAATCAATTACCACAAAACAGCGCAAATGTAAGTGATAAAATAACAAATCAATATAAAAATCTTCCCCTTCCACCTCCAGGTGATACTGACTACCGACAAAAGCAAAACCCACTCCCAACTCTAGCAAAAAGTCGCGAATGCGATCGATTAGAGCTTTCTCTAATTCTCGCTCTTGTGCTTCTTGGCTTAAACTGATAAAGTCAAAATTATAAGGATCTTTCAACAGTTGCTGCGCTAATTCTGATTGAGGGTTAGGCAGAGTCCGAGAGAAGTTTGTATCAGCTTTCCCTTGTCGCCGATACAGCCCGGTTTCTATTTGATGAACTAATACATTTCGACTCCATCCTTGCTCGATAGTCTGGCGAATGTACCACTCACGCTCAACGGGATCTTTAACAGCATCCAGAATGCGGAGATTATGGCCCCAAGGAATTTGTGCAACAACCTGTTGCACAAATTGCTCATCCGGGTAAGCTTCCGCAAAACTCCTCATATATTTGAGATTGCGAGGTGAAAAACCCTTCATCTCAGGAAAAGCTGTTCGCAAGTCAGTAGCTAAATTATCTATAACTTTTGTTCCCCATCCTTGCTGCTGCTGGCGGTTTAAAATATCCCGTCCAATTTGCCAGTAAAGCAACACTAATTCGCGGTTAACAGAAAGTATAGCCCGCACTTGAGCTTGTAAAATACGTCCCTTAAGTTCCCGCAGAAAATCATGATAATCTTCTGGAATTGATAAGTTATTTGCCATATCTTAATCCCCACAGATTTTGCCTAATCATCGTCTGTAATATCAAATTTGCTAGCATCATCCTGGTAAAATCCAGTCAACGGTGAACTGTCAACTGTCAACCGTCAACCGTTAACTGTCTTCTTCCGTAGTTAATGCACCCTACAAACTAGGGCGATCGCCTCTTGATTTTCTAGCACCAAACCATACTCCAAACCTTCAACCACCGCCTGACAAGAAGCATCCAAAATATTACCAGAAACCCCAACCGTCGTCCAGCGATCTTGACCATTACTAAACTCAACCAACACGCGAGTTTTAGCAGAAGTTCCCGCACCACCGTCGAGAATCCGCACCTTGTAGTCTGTTAGGTAAAAATGTGCGATCGCCGGATAGAAATTAACCAAAGCTTTCCGCAAAGCCGTATCCAAAGCTGAAACCGGGCCGTTTCCTTCCGCAGCTTCCAAAATATTTGTGCCATTTACCGACAATTTCACCGTCGCTAAAGCCGCACAATCTTCGCCTACCTTATCGCAGTGAACTTGAAATCCCTGAATTGTAAACCATGGCTGACGCTTTCCCAAAGCTTCTCGCATTAACAATTCAAAACTCGCCTCAGCAGCCTCAAATTGATAGCCCTGACTTTCCAATTTTTTCAATCTTTCCAGAATTTGACGACAAGCCGGATCTTGGCGATCGAGTTCAATCCCAAAAGTTCTAGCCTTGGCTAAAACATTACTCAAACCCGATTGATCCGATATCACAATTCGGCGAATATTACCGACTTTTTGCGGTTCCAAGTGTTCGTAAGTTAAGGGATTTTTCTCGACAGCCGATACGTGAATTCCGCCCTTATGAGCAAAGGCTGAAAGCCCCACAAAAGGAGCGTGGTCATCGGGAGCTAAATTGACAATTTCACTAACCGATCGACTAACTTGAGTTAATTTGATTAATTGCTCATCTTGAATACAATCATAACCCAACTTAAGCTGAAAATTAGGAATCAAAGAACACAAATTAGCATTGCCACAGCGTTCGCCATAGCCATTAATAGTTCCCTGTACCATCTTCACTCCTTCCTGCACAGCAGCCAAAGCATTAGCCACCGCAACCCCCGAATCATTATGAGTGTGAATCCCTAACTGTAAAGACGAGTTAGAATCGATACTTAAAACCTCTGAAACCTCTCGCACAACCTGACTAATTTCGTGAGGCAAAGTACCGCCGTTGGTATCGCAAAGCACCAGCCATTCAGCACCAGCTTGGGCCGCCGCCCTCAATGTTTGAATAGCATAATCTCGATTGTGTTTATAGCCATCAAACCAGTGTTCAGCATCATAAATAACCCGCCTTCCCTGACTCCGCAAATATTCAATGGTATCTGCAATCATCGCCAAATTTTCATCTAGTGTCGTCTTCAACCCTTCAATGACGTGCAAATCCCAAGACTTGCCAAACAGTGTTACCCAACGAGTACCAGCCGACAAAATAGCCTGCAACATTTCATCATTAGCCGCAGCCCTTCCCGGTCTCCTAGTCGAACAAAAAGCCACAACTTCTGCTTGAGTTAAAGGCTGTTCTTTCAGTCGCCAAAAAAATTGTACGTCTTTAGGATTAGCCCCTGGCCAGCCACCTTCGATAAAAGGAATTCCTAAACTGTCTAACTGACGAGCAATTTGTAGTTTGTCTTCCAGAGATAGGGAGAGTCCCTCGCACTGGGCACCGTCTCGCAGCGTGGTATCGTAGATCCAGAGCCGATTTGTCATGGGGAATTAGAAATTTCAATTTGGTAATATATGAATTATCATATTAGATGAAATTCTGGGAAATAAATGCGATAATATATAGGAAAATTAACATAGATTTAATTGGGGTGAATTGCTGTGGTTAAAGTACAAGCACAAGGAAAAACTTTTGAGTGCGATCGGGGAGCCAATCTCCGTGAAGTTTTGCTCGAGAACGGCATCGATCTCTACAACGGCAATGCCAAAATCATCAATTGTCACGGTCTCGGTACTTGTGGCACCTGTGCCGTCACCATCGAGGGCGAAGTTTCCGAACCCCAGTGGCGCGAAAAAACCAGACTTTCCCTCCCTCCCCATTCTCCCACATCCAACCGCCGTCTGTCTTGCCAAACTCAAGTTTTAGGGGATATTAAGGTAACAAAATATGACGGTTTTTGGGGTCAAGGTTCTGAAACAGTCTGGAAACCAACCGCCTAGATTGTTGATTTAAAAACGCAGATAAGTGAAGGACACCTAAAAAGATAAAATACCCAGAGCCCTGACAATTTCTGCGAAGTCAGGGTTCTGAAACAAGATAGTTGTACGTTGAATGAGGTCAAAAGGGCAAAAAAGTCCATAGAAAATTCTATGAATGTATCTCAAGATATTCTGATTATTGGTGGCGGAATTATCGGTCTTTCCCTAGCAGTTGAACTGAAATTGCGAGGGGTCTCTGTGAGTGTAGTCGATCGAGATTTCAAACAAGCAGCCGCACGCGCCGCAGCGGGAATGCTGGCACCTCAAGCGGAAAAAATCCCTCCCAGTCCGATGCTGGATTTGTGTTTGCAAAGTCGCGCCTTGTATTCTACCTGGGTCGATCGGCTAGAAGAGATTACCGGATTGAAAACGGGATATTGGCGATCGGGAATTCTCGCACCAGTTTGTCAAGGTGATTGGGAAGACAAGTCATCTTTACCAAATCTGAATGCTCAATGGCTGGATGCAGATACTATTCGCCAACACCAGTGGGGATTGGGTGAAGAAGTAGTTGGCGGTTGGTGGTATCCTGACGATGCTCAAGTTGATAATCGCGCTTTGTTTAGGACGCTTCAATTTACTATTAAAAAATTGGGAATCGAAGTTATTCAAGACAATTCTGTCGAAATTATTCGGGAAGCAAATAGAGTTGTTGGTGTGGAAACAACGGCGGAAAAATTAAAAGCTGACCGTTATGTTTTGGCAACAGGTGCTTGGTCTGAGACATTATTGGATATTCCTGTTTATCCCAGAAAGGGGCAAATGCTGTCTGTGTGCGTCCCGGAAAGTTACGAAGTGATTCAGCCGCTGCAAACCGTTTTATTCGGAACAGGTATTTATATTGTGCCGCGTCAAGATGGTAGGATTATTATTGGCGCGACTAGCGAAAATGTAGATTTTACTCCGGGAAATACGCCGACGGGAATTAAAAATTTGCTAGCCGGAGCTATTAAGTTATATTCAGAATTGCAAAATTATCCGATTCTGGAGTTTTGGTGGGGTTTTCGGCCAGCTACCCCTGATGAATTGCCAATTTTAGGTGCTAGTGCTTGGGAAAATTTAACCCTAGCGACGGGGCATTATCGCAATGGTATTTTGTTGGCTCCTGTGACGGCGAAATTGTTGGCTGATTTGATTGAAAATGGGAAGTCTGACCCGTTGTTGGCGGCTTTTCATTATTCCAGGTTTATGAAAAATCAGATGACACACAATCACCTAAAAAGTTAACTCTTTCAGGACTTATGCTATCGATATACCTATAGCGTTTTGTAGGGGCAATCCCACGCCTGGTTGCCACGCTTACCTGGGCATAATGCGTCCAGGACTGTCTTTAATAGTTCCAACCTTTACACCTATGATTTCATACCTAATATCATTCACCTGGGGTATTTGTCTGCTACTATCCATCATCGGCTGGGGAAAAGTCCTCAACCACATCCTGTTTCCCCAGCAGCGAATTGACTGGGGACAAAAAGCCGCTTGGGGTCTAGCCTTGAGCCTTATCGTTGGCGGTGTATTAAATGCAACTTGGAATATCTCGCCCACCACAATTTTAATCTTTTTAGGTTTGGGACTTATTTGTGGTTTAGTAGATTTAGTAAATCACAGACAATCAATTGCCAGTAATTTATCACAGCTATTTCAAGAAATTCGCCAAGATAAAATCATCCTAGCAGGCATTGCCACAGTCAGTCTACTGATGTTAATCCAATACGCCGGATGGGTTTCTACAGGTAGAGTCAACTTAGCCAACATGGTTTATGCTGACGGGTTTAATACCAGCGATGACTACCACGCTTACTTGGTATTTCCCCACAAAATGCTGCAACTCGGTTCGATGGGTCCAGACCCTTTTAGCGAAAGAAGAATAGTATCTTTGGGGGGACAGTCATTTCTCCATACTTTCATCCTCAGCGTACTTTCAGACATTAATTTAAACATCATAGACCCTGGTTTAGCACTGATAATTACTGTGGGACTAATTATTGGATTTTTTTCCAAAAATCCAGTTTCGACTAGACGAGTAGTCTTTACAGTTTTATTTGTATTATTGATTGCCGTGCCCAAGGCAAATACTACAAGTGTGATGCTGCCTGTAGCTTTATTTTTAAGTTTGTTTAGAACCCTTGACAGCCCCGAAATAGACCGCAACTATTGGGTAGGAAATGCTTGTATTATCGCTTTAATCTCCGCCGCACTTTGTACTTTAAAATCTTCTCTAATTCCCGCCTCAGCCCTTGTCTTTGCAGTTAGCTACCTTGGCTATTTTCTGAACACAAATACCAAACTAAAAGTTGTATGGGAATTTGGGCTGGCGACAGTATTAGTGGGAATATTTCTCCTACCTTGGATGATTTCTTTGTATCAATCTTCTGGCACTTTACTGTATCCTATTTTGGGAAAAGGCTATCACGCCTCCGCCTACGGCATTACTTTCAAATCAGCTTCTACACTCTTGGGAACTGTTAAAACAGCCCTCGCAGCATTCAGAGGTATTTACGTTTTTGTAGTGATATTGCTCGGCTGTTTGAGCTTAAGTATCCGACCTCTTAAATTTGCTAATTTACCCGCAGAATCTTCATTTTCTTTCCGCCAAGCACCTTTATCTATGACAATTGCAGCACTATTGGCAACAGTTGCTGTAGGCGTAGTTACCGAAAATGCCGACCCTTTTCGCTATTCATTTTCTCACTTGTTCCCGGCAATTATCATATTAATTATGGTCGCGATGACTGATACGGGGGCTGTCAATAAAAATGCGGTTCCTAACTTTTTTATTGCTGCTGTATTTTGTGCAGGTTTGGCAATCAGCTACGATTGGGATATCACTAAAAATACTTATTCATCTTATGTGAAAAATATTAAATTTGGACTGACGAATCCATCGTTAATTTCAGCTAAGCAAAAGTTACAGTATGCCGCACTGCAAGAGTCTATTCCACAGGGAACTACAGTTTTAACCAGACTAGATACACCTTTTCTCCTCGATTTTAAACGCAATCAAATTTTCATCGCTGACTGGCCAGGAGGAGCGAGTTTGCCTCCGGGAATGCCTGTTTTCAAAGGGGGTGAAGCTTTAGCAAATTATTTAGTTTCACAGTCTATTAGATACATAGCTTATTCGTCTTGGAGTCTGAATCATCCTGCTGATGTAGACACTTCAGAACCGGGATTGTCCTCTTGGTTTCGACTGCAATCACAACTGTCTCACGACTTTCGGGATAACGTTCAACAACTTGCAAAAACTAGAAAAAAGGTTTATGCAGACGGAGAAAATTTTGTGCTGGATTTGGGAGTTCAGCGTAAGTAGCAACTATTTAGATGACATAAAAAAGGAGATTAGATATCAAACCCAGCAGCCGAAAGTGTCTGGTAGAAACTTCAGCATCTGCTGGTAGCATCTTTAATACCTCTTTTTCGGATAAAAGGTTGAGATTTTGCTCTTTGGCGAAAAAGTGTTGACCGAGCAATTTCAACAAAGCTCGAAACCAGGAGGGTGGAAGCCAGTGAATTAAAGGAACAGCGGTGTGAAATTCTATGGGATACCAGCGGTTGGGAGTGGTGATGCAGCAAGTTTTGCCGACGCGGCAAAGTTCTCGAACAAAAGCTGTTTGCTGTTGGCGGTTGCCGACGTGTTCAATTACGGCAAAACTTACGACTAAATCAAAGCTTTTGTCTGGAAATGGCAAGCTTAATCCGTCAGAACGGACATATTTTAAACCGGGATATTCTTCTTCTAAAAATGCGGCATCTTCCATGCCGACAGCGGTGATTTTGTGCGGGTATGGATAGAGTTTTTCAAAGAAATTGCAGTCTTGGCGACGGTCGGAAGTTACTCCTACATCCAGCACATTTGTGTCGGCATTTGGATTGGCTAATGCCATCAGTAAATCAAACATTTTTTGGCGGGCGTACCAAGATAATTTAGTTGCGAAACCGCCTAGCTTGGGGCCAATATACTCGCTGGATTTGTCTTTGGTTACTGTCATATAGATTTAAAGTTTGGGATGCAATGATATCAAGTAAGGTTCACTTAGATATTGCACTGTCAATCAAGGATTTACTCCTAGGTGGGGGTAGGTTTATTTAACTGCTATTAGTTGAGTTTATTGGCGAACCAGCCCCGGAGTGGGTTATTGATATTGGTGCAAGATATCAGGTTAATCGGCGGGAGTAAAAATGTTGGCAGTAAGTTTGATTTTATTACCTGCGCTTTAAGCCTAGTACGCTTAGAAAAAAGCTCGACAGAACCATCTGTAAACCTACAGTCAGGCAAGTGAGGGAGGGAATCACCAAACGCAAAGTTTTGGAAGGGTTAAGGATGCCGAAAGTAGTTTCGCTCCAAATAGTTAAGGAGAATATCGAGCCAACTATTCCAATTAATATGAGCGTGACTCCGACAATCAATCCTGTCTCTAGGGTGACATAGCGAAATATTTTATTTAGTTTGGGGTCTTCGGGCAGTAGTTTTTCGCTGATGGCGAAAACTTTGGTGAAGAAGGCGAAGGTGACAGCTTGAAAACCGACGATAATTGCGATCGCAGCATACAGCAGCGTGTGCACATCAAAGCTAATACTGCCAATCTTTTGAGTACCGGGTAATAGCCAGAGGCCCACAATTAAACCCAAAATCATCAGCGCAGCACCCGGATACAAAAACAGCCAGCGGGGACTGTAAAGCAGCAAAAATCGCAGGTGTCGCCAGCCATCTCGCCAAGTTCGCAGATGTGGCCGACGGCTGCGGCCGTCAGGAGAGAGTACGGTGGGAACTTCAGCGATTCGTAGTTTGTACAGAGAGGCTTTGACTACCATTTCGCTAGCAAATTCCATCCCTGTTGTTTGCAAGTCCAGCTTTAAAATTGCATCTCTTCTGAAACCCCGCAGCCCACAGTGAAAGTCGCCGGCAGGACTTGAGAAAAATAGCCGCCCAACCCACGTCAGCACCGGATTTCCTAAGTATTTGTGCAGCGGTGGCATTGCACCCGGTTTGATGCCCCCTTGAAAGCGGTTTCCCATGACTAAATCCCAGCCACCTCGCAATTTTTCGACAAAAGCACCGAGGTTGGAAAAGTCGTAACTGTCGTCAGCATCGCCCATAATGATATAGACTCCGCGTGCTGCGACGATCCCTCCCATGAGGGCGCTACCGTAGCCTTTGGCTGGTACTGGGACGACTCTGGCTCCCATTTTGGTGGCGATTTCTTGAGAGCCGTCAGTGCTGCCGTTGTCTGCTATGATGACCTCGCCAGCAATATTCAGTTCGCCCAGAGACTTCTGTGCCTTCTCTATGCAGATTTCTAGTGTTTCTGCCTCGTTCAGGCAGGGCATGAGTATCGATAATTCGAGAGTGTATTCCCCGGTTGCCTTGGTCTGTTCTGCCATATGTTTGTTTCACTCTTACTCGCGAGCGATAATACTTATTTTTCCCGTATCTCTGCTTAAATTATGGGTTGGCAACCCAATTAAAAACAACTTAATAAAATCTGTTAAGGATGTTTTTTCATACAATTATCGCGCTGTAGTATAGGTGGGTAAATTCATGAATAGAAGTGTTTTTCTAGTTTTGCTTGCTGCTATTTTTTGTGGCGTTCTCGGTCAATTTAGCCTGAAAGCAGGAGCTAAAATATTAGGGCCCATTGGTGCTGCTAATTTATTTGAAAAAATTCTAGCAATGGCTACTCAGCCTCTGATAGTAGGGGGTCTTGGTTTGTATGCTTTTTCTTCTATAGGGTTTATTGTTGTACTTTCTCGCGCCCACCTTAGCATAGTCTCGCCTTTACTGTCAATTAGCTACTTGTTTACTGTCTTAGGAGGGAAAATTATCTTTAACGAGCCTTTACCACCGTTGCGATTGGTAGGCATCGGGTTAATTATGACGGGAGTAATTTTTGTACTCCGAGGTCAAGCTGGAGGGGCGACAGGAGGAAGTTAGTCTATGTCTAATTTTGGGGATGCTGTTCACAGAGATCTATTATTGCGCGATCGCAGGGCAATTCTGGCCACCATGCACCAAAAAGAACGGGTGATGGCTCCGATTTTGGAGCGGGAATTAGGCGTCAAAATCCTCGTACCTGCGGATTTAGACACAGACTCCTTTGGCACTTTTACCAGAGAAGTTAAACGCTTAGGAACTCAAATAGAAGCGGTGCGATTAAAAGCAGCAACTGCTCTGGATATTGCCGGGGAAACTCTGGCCTTCGCCAGCGAAGGTAGCTTCGGCCCTCATCCGGCCATGCCCTATCTGCCTGCTAATCGAGAAATTGTGATTTTATTAGATAGAGAACACAATCTCGAACTGATTGGCGAATCTTTATCAGTGGAAACTAACTACAGTCATCAGTTAGTTTCCACTGTAGAAGAAGCGCAAGTTTTTGCTAACAGAGTTGGATTTCCCCAACACGCTCTGGTGGTTGTAGCTGGTGATGTGGCTACAGGTAAGGGCGAAATTGTCAAGGGAATAGTTACAGAAAAAGATTTGGTTGATGCTGTTAGCGCTGGTATCAACAAATCAGCCAGTGGTAAAGTTCATGTCGAAACAGATATGCGGGCGATGTACAATCCAACTCGGATGGAAAATATCGCAAAAGCCACTCTTGATTTAGTCAAAAAAGTTTACCAGTTCTGCCCGGAGTGCCGTTGGCCTGGATTTGATTGTGTAGAAAATAAAATAGGGTTGCCCTGCGGACTGTGCTATTTTCCGACTCACCTAGTGCGATCGACAATTTATCAATGCAAAGCTTGCGGTTATCGTCAAGAAAAACTATTTCCAGAGGGCAGAGAAACTGCCGATCCGGCCCAGTGCCAATATTGTAACCCCTGAACAAACCAGATGTTAAACCTCAGAAATAATATCAATTCGAGCTGCACTCAGACATGATTTTTGACTGTTACAACCGGAATTGATATAACTGATGATTTAAAAAAAGACAAAACAAAAAGCGCCCCTATTTCTAGGAGCGCTTTTTGTTTATCTCAAGCTAAAAATTAACCGTTGATAGAAGGAGCAACCAAAGCAACTGGTGTGGTTTCACCAGCAGCCAAGTCGAGTGGGAAGTTGTGAGCGTTGCGCTCGTGCATTACTTCCATACCCAAGTTAGCGCGGTTGATAACATCAGCCCAGGTGTTGATGACACGACCTTGAGAGTCGATAATCGATTGGTTGAAGTTGAAACCGTTCAAGTTGAAAGCCATGGTGGAGATACCTAGTGCTGTGAACCAGATACCGACAACTGGCCATGCACCTAACAAGAAGTGCAAAGAACGGCTGT
>NZ_JBGJZU010000065.1:0-36273 GCF_041354475.1 Microcoleus sp. | reverse complement strand
GGGGCGCTTTGAGCTCTTGTTGCTCCCCTAAATCCGATCCCCCTAAATCCCCCTTAAGAAGGGGGACTTTGAGAACATCTTGCTCCCCCCTTAAGAAGGGGGGCTGGGGGGGATCTCCGGGTTCGACAAGGGGCGCTTTGAGCTCTTCTTGCTCACCTAAATCCGATCCCCCTAAATCCCCCTTAAGAAGGGGGACTTTGAGAACATCTTGCTCCCCCCTTAAGAAGGGGGGCTGGGGGGGATCTCCGGGTTCGACAAGGGGCGCTTTGAGCTCTTGTTGCTCACCTAAATTCGATCCCCCTAAATCCCCCTTAAGAAGGGGGACTTTGAGAACATCTTGCTCCCCCCTTACCAAGGGGGGCTGGGGGGGTTCTTCAGGCTCAACAAGGGGCGCTTTGAGCTCTTGTTGCTCCCCTAAATTCGATCCCCCTAAATCCCCCTTAAGAAGGGGGACTTTGAGAACCTCTTGCTCCCCCCTTACCAAGGGGGGCTGGGGGGGTTCTTCAATAATACCCCCTGACAAAATCAAAAACGACTTCAGCGGCTCATCAGCATTAAACGAACCGTGACACGAAAAATGCGCGCAATGAGCATTTTCTAAATCCTCTAAATACCGTTCCAAAAGATTAGTTTTACTCGCTTGTGAGCCCGGAAGAATTTGACTAATCGCGAATTTGGGGGCGATACTGGCGACTTCCAAATCGGTGTAGGGAAGATCCGAGGTGGGGTTTTGCAGGGCGAGGAGTTGGTCAAAATTCGGGTGGATTGTAATCTGTTGCAGGAGTTGGCAACTGGGGCTGTATTGAATCCCTTGGGTGAATCTATCTAACAAGAATTCGTCGTCGGTTAGGGGTAGGGCGTGGAGGGGGAACAGGTGCAGCAACCAGTGGGGAATTAGGATTAAGCGGGTACTTTCTGAGGGCAGAATTGTGGTGATTTGGAGGATTTCGGCAAGACGCTGGAGATAGTCGGAGAGTTTGGTTTGCCAGTGGGTTTTGCTTTGTTTGTAGTCTGCCCGGTAGTCGTTAACTAAATCGATTAATTCAGCGCATTGAGGATTGCGATGCACTGTCAGCACGTCGGGGTAAGTGAGGACAAAGGTGATGATTTCTGCGTCGGTGATGTACCACTCTATTAGGGCGGTGTCTGGGGTGAGGAGTTGGGTAATTTCGGTGAAAGTAATGGGCTTTAGGACTTGGGTGGTGTCCTGTTTTTGGGCGATGACTTCGGCAAGGTTGCGGGCTTTGTTGGCTTCGGCATATAAGAGTGCTTCTTGGTTGCTTTTGCGATCGAGGCATACTTGCACCATGCCTCTGTAGAGCCTATCCCACTCCAAATCGTGTTTTTGCTTGGTTTCATCTCCCGATTCTAATTCTCGTAATTTGGAGGCTCTGAGTATGGCATTTTTAAAGGTATCATAGGCACTTTGGAGAGTTGCTGATTTTTGGTTTGTGTCTTCTGGTTTTTTTCGGTTGATGTAGTCTAGTTTTGCTAGATAAGCCCAGCCCAGGTTATTTAAGGTTTGTGCGTTGTCTAATGGGAAATCCTCAAGGGTATAAACTGTTAAAGCAGCCTCATAAAAGCCGATCGCCCGTTCCAGATTATCCGCCCGCGAACCGTTGATTCTGTCACTGTAGGCATTAGCTAGGTTATTTTGAGTATTTGCCCAATCTTCAGGGAAATTCTTAAGGGTATAGACTGTTAAAGCAGCCTCATAAAAGCCGATCGCCCGTTCCAGATTATCCGCCCGCGAACCGTTGATTCTGTTACGGTGGGTAATAGCTAGGTTATGTTGAGTCTGTGCCCAATTTTGAGGAAAATTCTTAAGGGTACGAACTATTAAAGCTGCGTTAAAAAAGCCGATCGCCCGTTCCAGATTATCCGCCCGCGAACCGTTGATTCTGTCACTGTAAGCAATAGCTAGATTATTTTGAGTCTCGGCCCAATCTTCAGGGAAATCCTCAAGGGTACTAACTGTTAAAGCAGCGTCATAAAATGCGATCGCCCGTTCCAGATTATCCGCCCGCGAACCGTTGATTCTCTTAATGTAGGCATTAGCTAGGTTATTTTGAGTCGTTGCCCATTGTTCAGGGAAATCCTCAAGGGTATAAATTATTAAAGCAGCGTAATAAAATGCGATCGCCCGTTCCAGATTATCCGCCCGCGAACCGTTGATTCTGTCACTGTAGGCACTAGCTAGGTTATTTTGAGTCATTGCCCAATCTTCAGGGAAATTCTCAATGGTACGAACTGTTAAAGCAGCCTGATAAAATGCGATCGCCCGTTCCAGATTATCCGCCCGCGAACCGTTGATTCTGTCACTGTAGGCAGCAGCTAGGTTATTTTGAGTCAGTGCCCAATCTTCAGGGAAATCCTCAAGGGTACGAACTGTTAAAGCAGCCTTATAAAATGCGATCGCCTGTTCCAGATTATCCGCCCGCGAACCGTTGATTCTGTTTCTGTAGGCATTAGCTAGGTTATATTGAGTTCTAGCAAAGTCTTCGCTTCCCGGTTCCCGATTATTTAAAACTATTTGATAACCAGTAATGGCAATTTCAATATTATTTGCTCTATTCCCACCGGGAAATTGATAAATGTCAATACTCAAATTTTCAATGTGGCGGACAATTGAGCTAATTGTTTCTGCATTTTCGTCATCAAGTAACCTCTGGGCTACTTGCTGTAAAGTCTCGGCAAAACGGGCATTGAGGAGATGTTGCCGTTCAGCGAGGATGGGGTAAATGACTTTAATATCGCTATTACTAGCTACTTCTGCTTTCAATAATTCTAGGATAAAGTTGGCATACTCTTGGGGATTTTCACCTTCAGAGTTATTGCGATCTCCGTCATCGTTCATATCGATTAATTGCCCTAGCTGACTGGCCAGATTTCGGAGGAAATTCGCGCCATTTTCGCCTCCTTGTGCTGCCAACTTTGCCGCTACTGACTCGCAAGTTTCCAGAAATCCGCGATCCAATAATTCTGAGTTATCTTGTAATATCTGGGGTTCATCGACCTTGGGGCAATTCAGCAGGGTGTGAATTAATTGCTCGTAGGCTGCGATGCGGTTTTCTTCCATTGTGGGGAGTTGTGAATAACACCGATATTTATTTTATCATGATTGGTGGGTGGCCAGAAACCGGGTTTTTCGCAGGATATTTGTTACACGCGAAGATTTGGGAAAAAACCCGGTTTCTTTGGTTGTGCGTGGGTGAGTGGCCAGAAACCGGGTTTTTCGCAGGATATTTGTTACACGCGAAGATTTGGGAAAAAACCCGGTTTCTTCGATCGCGCGGAACCATATCAATTTCTACCCAATCCCGAACAAGTAATCGAAATTACCGTCTCCCACAGACTTTTTAAGCGTATTGATAATTTTCGTTGTATTATCGTAAGGCCCTTCAACATAAAAAGGTTTTCCATTGCGACCGAATTTCAAGCCGATTTCGCTGGTTAATTCTCCTAGATGAGCCTTCGACTGCTCGAAATCGCGATGCGGTTCAAAGCCTAATATTTTGGAATAAGCGATCGCGCCCCAAACCAGGGCTTGTGCTTGTTCTACACTAATCTCTTCGTATCCCAGAAACGGCGAGTAAGAATTCTCAATGAGATTTTTATATTGGCTATCGTTTAAGCTACTAGAACTCCACTATCTACAATAATTATGGGATGATAAGTCATTGCGGATGATATTGAGGATGTCTTTTCTGCAAATAAGCTTCGATCGCTTTTTTCCGATTTGCCCGTTCTGATAAATCAGGCGGCGCATCTTCTAACAGATGTTCAGGATGTCCCCCACGTCTTTCTACAATAGTTTGACGCGGTTGCAAACTCAGCCAGCGTTCTTTAACTAAGCGTTTAATCAATTCATCGCTGGTAGTTTTCTCCCTTCCCAAAATTTCTACTAAATACACTTCTGTTTCCTTGTCCAATTCTATACTCAGCATGACAACCTCCGATTAATTATGCTAAATTATACATTACATTTTCGGTTCTTTCGTACTTACCATGCTATATTTTTAATCCTCATCCAAGTCGAAATTCTCTGGAACTAATCGATCAAAGCTATTGCGGGTTGGAAGTTCAGGCAGATCTCCCAGCATAGCAACTGCTTCAGCAAGTAGATTTAGATTCTCTGGATCGGGGTGTTTTTGTGCCGCCCGCACAGCCAAGATGACGATACGCAATCCTCCCCTTAGCCGATCGACATCACGAGCTAGTCCATACATTGCTTGAAAGTCATTTTCCTCAATAATGCGGTACTGTCCTGTTTTTGTCTGGAGGGTAGCAATGACACCATTGGCGATCGAACTGAGTGCTTCTGCGCCCTTCAAACGAAACTTCTCAAATGATGTCCAATTTGCACCGCTTCGCAACCTAAATTTTTTATTTGTAATTTGCATAGTTTCACCTCTTTACTATATCCTAACGTAAATCCAACGAAAAAACAACGGCTTGCGAGAATATTTCGTGACAGGCGAAGAGATGGGGAAAAGCCGGTTTCTTGGATGGTGCGCGAGTGGCCAGAAACGGGTTTTTTGCTATGTTTATACTTCTTGTAAAATGCGACTATTCAAACGCTCATACTCATCCTCTAGCAGCCACATTTTAGCAGCTTCATAATTGTCACTGGTAAAAATAACTTTATAGTTTTGTGCGGGATTATGGATGCAAAATCTCCCTGAATTTTCCTTAACTAACATCAGGATATAAGGAGGAGATATCAGAGTATCAGCCCAGATTTCCGCAAACTCCCACTCAGTTTCTTGCATGGTAAATTCCACTCATAATCACCAAATTGTCTGAATAGTTGTTAACGCTTGAATTTTCGCGTCGCGGGTGACTAACGGAAGACTTAAAGATAAAGCAGTGGCTGCAATAATCCTATCTGGCATATCTGGCACCACATCGCGGGGAATCTGACGCAGAGTTTGCGCTGTTATTAAATCCAAGGGGGCGATGGCTAAACCAGTCCCCGGATCGGATAAGGCATTAATTAATTGCTCAAATGCCTCTTCGGGCAATCGATACCTTTCCACTAAATAACCTAATTCTACCACAGAAATCGCGGACACATAAATCGAATAGCCTCCTGCTAATGCTGTATCCAAAGCAGTCATTGCTGCTTGCGATAATCGAGCAGTCTCCCGCAAATACCAGATAATTGTATGAGTGTCGGCGACAACGGCGGTCATTAAATATCCCCTCTCGGAAAATTTCCCCACATTTCTTTTCTAGCTTGGGCAATATCTTCTTCGGTGATATCCATATCTAAATGAGCCCACATTCCTTTGACGCTTTTCAGAGGTCGCTTGAGAATGTTTTTTTGATGAAGAAATTCAGCAAAGTCTAAAACTTCTTGCTGGTGATTCGGGGGTAATTCCCGCAATTTATCTAAAACTGCTTGCTCTAAATCCATTGTCTTTTTTCCTCCGTTTTTGGTGTAGTTGACATAACTTTGATTTTGCTCGGTTCTATTTTCATTATATAGCTATCTTTTATACTTTGGATCTTAACCGCAGATGTTGGCGGATAAACGCTGATGAACGCAGAGGTCGAGACATCATTTTATTAGTTCTTCGAGGGATGGAAATAGCAATTTTTCGGCGCTCACTCTTTCGCAATCACAAGGTTCTTGAATTGCGGATATTGCTGATACATTTCCTAGCAGCAATTGGATGCTTTCTATTAGCAATGGTAGAGTTAATAAAATAATTGATACCGATACTAGCAAGCTAATTAAGCCGTCAGCCCAATTCCAGTGCAGCCACGCTACGGCGATCGCCGCTAAAATTACTCCCACCGACGAAAATATATCGGCAACGGCGTGGAGAAAGGCGCTTTTGAGGTTCAAGTCGCCGTGACAGCAGGAATGCAAGCAGCAAGCGTTGATGGAATTGATGCTTAAACCGACTATGGCGGTAATTAACATCGGGAGTCCTTCGACTTCCGGGGTTGGGGACAGCAAACGGGCGATGGATTCGGCGCCAATCCATAGAGCGATCGCCACTAAACTGATACTATTAATTAAAGCGGCAATGATTTCTGGGCGATCGGGAATTGGGGAAGAGGCGATCGCACAATCCACTGATTTACTTCTTTTAACTGACGAGTACCAAGCGGCGGTTAAAGTTATTGCTAAAGCTGCTACATCTGAAAAAACGTGACCGGCATCTGCTAATAGGGACAAACTGTGAGAGTTGATGGCGGCGATTAACTCTGCTACGAAAAAGCTACTAAGTAGTACGAAAGCTGTTTGTAGAAGCCGCACTTTGGGATTTCTGGGATTGGGATTTTCCCCTGGGCCGAGATTCTTGGTGTTTGGAAAGTTAAAATTGTCCCTAACTGGAAATGTCATTGAGCAATCCTTAAAGTTAAACTTGATTTTCAATTAAACATTAGATGACTCATTATACGCCAAGTCCCGACCCGGAACCGCAAGAGCCGATCGCAAATTCCCCAAATTCTGAAATCAATTATCATTCAATTAGCGACAACCAACCAAATATTTTCACAGGGGAATCTTTAGTTGATTTACGGAAGTACGATCAATCAAAGTTCGATCGCGGAAGACCTGGTTGGGTAATTTTGCTTTGGTGGTTCGTCCAGGCGATCGCTTTTCCGTTAACTCCACACCCTGTGAATGGTCTTAGAAGGTGGCTGTTGCGCTTGTTTGGAGCCAAAATAGGTTTTGGTGTGATTATTCGCCCTACAGCCCGTTTTACCTATCCTTGGAAAATTGAAATCGGGGATTACAGTTGGATCGGAGATGATGTGGTTTTGTATAGTTTGGATCGAATTGCGATCGGCAAACACTGCGTCATATCTCAAAAAAGCTACCTCTGCACTGGTAGTCATGACCCCGAAGACCCAGCCTTTGGGTTAATCGCAGCATCTGTTATCATTAATCATGGCGTTTGGATTGCCACCGACTGTTTCATTGGTCCTGGTGTGGAAATCGGTGCTAACGCTTTAATTGGAGCTCGTAGCAGTGTCTTTAAAAATATGCCCGCCGGCTTTGTTTGCATGGGTACTCCTTGTCGTCCGTGCACTCGACGAGAAATCAAAAAAAGTTCCTAGTGAGCATTTAAATTGTATCAAAACTTGGTAGTAATAACTTCAGTCCTTTTTTATCCAGCTTGGGACCTAGGACTAAAGTCCTTACTACTAAAATACCCCATTTTTTCTAAGTTAAAAGTGAATACGATCCCCGAAGAATTGTTGATAGGTATTTCTCAAGTCTTTACATCTACTCTATTTCAAATCGGCGATAATCCCGTCTCTCTACGGTCACTGATAGAATTGATTATATCATTTATAATCGTTTTAATCATTTCCCAAGGATTTACAACTTTTCTCAAAGAAAGGTTGCTCTTAAAACTGGGAATAGACGAAGGCAACCGGGAAGCAATTTCCGTAATTATTCGCTATTTAATCGTAGCTTTTGGCGTGGTTATTTCGATCCAAGGAATCGGATTTAACCTCGCTTCCTTTGCTGTGGTTGCGGGGGGATTGGGAGTGGGTATTGGCTTCGGAATTCAGGATTTGACAACCAACTTTGTCAGCGGGCTGACGTTGCTTTTAGACAGACCTGTCAAAGTCGGAGACTTCGTGGAATTAGAAGGATTAATGGGAATAGTCAAAAAAATATCTATTCGCTCGACTATTATCAAAACTAATGACGACTCCAGCGTCATAGTTCCTAATAGTAAGATGATTAGCAACAAAATTGTTAACTGGAGTTACCAAAATCCGCTACTTTGTCTGCGACTTTCCATAGAAGTATCGGAGAATAGCGACCCGCTGTTAGTTACAGAAACTCTGTTAGAGATTGCTTACGCTGAAGCAGGTGTTTTGTCCGAACCAAATCCGAAGGTATTCTTTGTTGAGTTTGGGGATGATTGCTTTAAATTTGAACTTTTAGTTTGGACTGACAGACCAACGGATCGAGAAGTTATTAAAAGTTCTTTAAATTTTGCCATTGAGTACAATTTCCGTCAGCAGGGAATCGATTTTCCGTCCAATGACAGAGATTTATATTTAAAAAATCCTGAATTCATTTGGTCGGTATTCCACAAAAATGAAAGTGTAAATAACCCAAATCCTGTCGTGGTAAATAGTCCCAAAATGCCAATTCTGCCCAAGGGAATAAAAAAGCCGTCGTCCCTAAGCGGTTTGCTGCGAGAAGTGACATATTTTGAACATCTCACGGATATTGAATTACGACAATTGATAGAAGTTGGATACCGCCAGCGTCTACGCCCACAAGAATTTTTGTTCCGGGAAAACGACCCCGGAGATGCTTTTTATATGATTCTTTCTGGGTCAGTGGAAGTTTTTGTGGAAGCGATTGATAAACACTTAAATAATCTCACTACTGGCAAGTTTTTTGGGGAACTTTCTTTGATGTTAGGAATCCCCAGAACTGCTTCAGTGAGGGCTTTGGAAGAAACAATTTTGTTTGCGATTAATAAAGAAGGTTTCCAAAAGGTTTTAACGGAACGACCGGATTTATACGAACAAATTATTCAAGAAATAGTCAAACATAAAGAAGAACTCAGCGAGAGACAACAGGAACTGCGAGAAATGCAACTGGTAGATGCGGCAGAAGATGATGAGAGTCCTGTTGAGTGGGTAAGGAAAAGGCTCAAAAATTTATTTAATGTTTGAAGTGAAAATTAACAATAAATATCGCGCCAGTATGTTACAATTCAGTCACAAAAATTAATTCTAATTTCTATGACGCGATTCATTCACGATCGCTTTGCCAAAGAATTCCTGGAAGAACTGCTGTCACCCATCGGCACAGTTAATATCGGTCGTGATGTGACTTCCGAGGTCCGAGAAATCGATGTTTACTTCACTCCAGGTACCGCAATTCCCGAATACTCAGAAAATCTGGGATTGTTGGGAAAAATGGCAAGCATGACTGCAATTTTTGAACCATTTCGCAATCCAGTAAATGTTGCCGAGGCTATTAGCTGTGTCATTAAGCTATGGAATTTGCGAGGTGAATTGCAGCGGGGGGCAAAAAGAAAAAATACTCCCTATGATGATGCTGATTTGCCCAGACTGTGGATTTTGACACCGACAGCATCGAAAGCATTGTTAGAGGGTTTTGCTGCGATACCCAACCCGCAAAATTGGGTTGAAGGAATCTATTTTTTTCCGGGGCATTGGGAATCGGCAATTGTGGTGATCCACCAGTTGCCAGAAACACCAGAAACCTTGTGGTTGAGGATTTTGGGGAAAGGGAAAGTACAGCAAAGGGCGATCGCCGAATTGAGCGTTTTAGCAACAGACAATCCGTTGCGGATTACTGCGTTAGAATTGCTATATCGTCTACAATCACATTTAGTAGCCGACATCCCACAGGAATTAGAGCCAGAAGAGCGGGAGTTAATTATGACCATCGCACCACTTTTTCAACAACAAATACAAGCAGCACAACAACAAGCTAGAGAAGAGGGACTAGAACAAGGACTAGAACAAGGGCTAGAACAAGGGCTAGAACAAGGACTAGAACAAGGACTAGAACAAGGACTAGAACGTGGCAGACAAGAACAACAGCGGTTAATCTTAGAAAATTTTCTGCGAGTCAGATTTGGAGAATTGAGCCCGAAAATGACTGCTCTTTTATCTCCAATCTCGAAGTTGTCTGCTGCGGAATTTACCGTTTTGTTGCTAGCAATATCGATGCTGACAGTTGATGAAGCTGGGCGGGAACAAGCGGTGAATTTGTTAGCTGAAAGTACCTTGAAAATGTCCGTTACAAACTTGGAGGATATTTTGCCACAGGCGGTGACTAATTTATTGGCGTTGCCGATCGCAGAATTGACATTGTTTGCTGAACAACTGCCACAGTTATCGGATGCTGAATTGAGGGAAAGGTTAGGGAAAATATAGCAGTCCTTGCAGGAGTCGTAAACTTTTTTACCCCACCCCAACCCTCCCCTTATTAAGGGGAGGGAGTAAGAAATTCACAAATGATTTAGGATTGCTATATAGCAGTCCTTGCAGGAGTCGTAAAGTTTTTTACCCCACCCCAACCCTCCCCTTATTAAGGGGAGGGAGTAAGAAATTCACAAATGATTTAGGATTGCTATATCTGACTAAAAAAACAGAAAACTTAGATACCCGATTTCTTCAAGAAGTCGGGTATCTAAAGCTCTAAGAATTTGATTACGATCGCAAAATCAACTGCATCAAGCCCTCGATCAGTCGATCGCGCTCCATTGGTATAATTTCTTTGCCGTGCATCATATCCTGCGTTAACTGGAAATACACCAAAGATCCAATAAAAATCCGCGCTGTGGCTTCAGGATCGGCTAATTGCAACTCCGGGCGAGATGCCAAATATTGAGTAAGTCGCTCAATCCCCGGTTTCGCTAGGTTTTTCACAAATATCTGGGCTAGCTGGGGAAAACGCCCTGATTCAGCAATCACTAACCTCACGAAGGTGAGAAAATGAGGTTCGTGAGTGGCTTGATCTAGTAAAGTCGTAGCAATGAATCGCAGGGCGATCGCCGGTTCAGTTTCAGGTACCGGAAAATAAACTAACTTTTCTGCCGCTAGCCGTTGAATCAAGGCCGCAAACAATCCCTCTTTGTCTTGAAAATAGCTGTAAACCGTGGCTTTGGAAACTCCCCCCGTCTTCGCTACCTTGTCCATACTCGTGCCCGCATAGCCGTGGGTTAAAAATTCTTGCATCGCACCTTGGAGGATTTGCTCGCTCTTGTCACCTCCTATGCTTGCGTCTGGTTCTATCGGTTTTGTCTTTGCCATTGTTGGTTTTTGTAATTTTTGCTTGGGCTCTTGACATTATTATACTGAACGGTTTAGTCTTGAAACATAAAAGAACTAAACCGTTTAGTTTTGTACCCAAAAAAAAGAGGCGTGTCATGGTACATCAACCAACCGCAGACAGCTTATCCTCAAATCCATCTCTAGTTAAGCAACTGCTAATAGTGGCCGCAGCAGCCACCCTGGCGGCTGGGGGAACGACAGGTTACACGATGTGGCGATCGCGCCAACCCGATCCCAATGCAGTAGCAGCGACAGCAGCGACGACAGCAGCGCAATTAACCACAGTGACAGCCTTGGGGCGACTGGAACCCAAAGGAGAAGTAATTAAAGTCTCTGCTTCCGGTTCCGCCGAAGGAAACCGGATCGATCGACTCTTAGTTAAAGAGGGAGACAGGGTGAAAACAGGTGAAACGATCGCCATTCTCGACAGTCGCGATCGTCTGCAAGCAGCCTACGACCAAGCTCAAGAACAAGTGCGCGTCGCCCAGGCAAATCTAGCAAAAGTCAAAGCAGGAGCCAAAAACGGCGAAATCCAAGCCCAGAAAGCCACCATTGGCCGTTTAGAAGCCGATCGCACCAACGAAATCACAGCACAACAGGCGATCGTTTCCCGCACAGAAGTCGATCGCAGCACCGAAATAGCAGCGCAACAAGCCACCATGGCGCGCATCAGGGCGGAACAGCTTGGGGAAATTCAAACCCAAAAAGCCGCGATTTCCCGTCTAGAAGCCGAACTTCGCAACGCTAGCAGCGAGTATCAGCGCTACTCGCAACTGTACCAAGAAGGAGCAATCTCCGCTTCCACCAGCGACAGCAAAAAACTAGCCACCGAAACAGCCCAACAACAACTAAACGAAGGAAAGGCAAAACTGAATCAAATTCAGCAATCTCGCCAGCAGCAGATTAACGAAGCCCAAGCCAAACTCAGCCAAATTCAACAATCCCGCCAGCAGCAGATTAACGAAGCCCAAGCCAAACTCAGCCAAATTCAGCAATCTCGACAACAACAGATTAATGAAGCCGTAGCAAATCTCGATCGCATTTCCGAAGTTCGCCCCGTAGACGTGGAAGCCGCCAGCGCCGAAGTTAGTTCCGCCACTTCCGCCGCCAAACAAGCCAAAGCTAATCTAGCTCTAGCTTACATCCGCTCTCCCAGAGACGCGCAAGTCCTGAAAATTCACACATATCCAGGGGAAAAAGTGGGGAATGACGGGATTGTCGAACTCGGACAAACTCGCGAGATGTTGGCTGTGGCTGAAATCTACCAAAGCGATGTGGATAAGGTACGAATTGGACAGCCGGCTAAAATTACTAGCGATTCTTTCCAGGGCCAATTGCAGGGAACTGTTGAACATATCGGCTTACAAGTGCAGCGGCAAAACATTGTTAATACCGATCCTTCTGCCAATATTGACGCTCGAATTGTGGAAGTGAAGGTGCGTTTGGATGCAGTTTCTAGTCAGAAAGTCGCTGGATTGACTAATTTACAAGTCAAGGTGGCGATCGGTGGAAATTAAGGATTAAGAATTTTTAAACCACAGAGAGCGCAGAGAGCGCAGAGGAAGAGAATAGAGAGTTGTTTTCTTCAATCCAAAATCCAAAATCTAAAATTCAAAATCCTATGCTTGGACTAATCAAACCATTACAACAGTTAAGAAACAGAACTCCTCTGGGATGGCTGCAACTGAGTCATGACAAAGGGCGAATGGCCGTAGCTATAGCGGGAATTGCCTTTGCTGACATTTTGATGTTCATGCAGTTGGGCTTCCAAAATGCGCTTTACAGTAGCAATACGCGCCTGCACCAAACTTTGCAAACTGATTTAGTTTTGGTCAGTCCCCAAGGTCGTAATTTACTGAATTTGTCTTCTTTCCCCAGGCGCAGATTATATCAGGCTATGAATGTACCGGGCGTGCGATCGGCCGATCCGCTTTATGTCAAACTTGCTAACTGGAAAGTCCCGGCCACAGGTCGCGAAACGTCTATTATGGTGGTGGGCTTCGATCCCGATCGCCCTGCTTTTTCCCTGCCGGAAGTCAACCAAAACTTGAACTCGATTAAATTGCCGGATACGGTGTTATTTGACCGAGCTTCCAGGGGAGACTATCAAGATGCGATCGCCCAAATCAATCAGGGAAAAATTGTGAAAACTGAGATCGATCGACGCACGATTACGATCGACAGCTTATTTAGCATTGGAGCATCTTTTGCGGCCGATGGAGCTTTAATCACCAGCGATCAAAATTACCTACGCTTGTTTCCCAAACAAAATGCCGGGAGTGTTAATGCCGGATTAATTCAATTGCAAGTCGGTGCCGATCCAGTACAAGTTCAACAAGTTTTAAAAGCATATTTGCCACCGGATGTCAAGGTATTGACCAAAGCAGAATTTATAGAATTCGAGAAAAATTATTGGGCTAAAAATACTGCTGTCGGCTTTGTATTTAACTTAGGTGTCGCCATGGGTTTTGTAGTTGGTGTCATTATTGTTTATCAAGTTCTCTCCACCGATGTCAGCGACCACATGGCAGAATACGCGACTTTTAAAGCAATGGGATACCGCAATATTTACTTGCTCGGCATTGTTTTTGAAGAAGCTATAATTCTTTCAATTATCGGTTTTTTACCGGGTTTAGGAGTCTCTTTAGGTCTCTACTCTTTAACTCGTAAAGCCACAAATCTACCCATGTATATGACCATAATTCGGGCAATTACAGTATTGATTTTAAACACGGTCATGTGCAGTATTTCAGGAACTATTGCCACTCGCAAACTGCAAGCAGCCGACCCCGCAGACATTTTTTAATCTGCATTTCGGATCTCTCTGATATCTCTCTGTGTTCTCTGCGCCCTCTGTGGTTAAAAAAATCCGAATCTTTAACTCATGAAATCCACTCTTGTCAACCCCACAACCAACAAGTTACCCATTTCAGAACCTGTAATTTCCATGCACAAACTAGACCACTACTTCGGTCAAGGTCAACTGCGAAAACAGGTACTTTTTGATATTAACATAGAAATCAATGGAGGCGAAATTGTCCTGATGACCGGGCCTTCTGGTTCTGGAAAAACCACACTTTTAACCTTGATTGGCGGACTGCGTTCTGGTCAATCTGGAAGTCTCAAAATTCTCGGTCAAGAAATGTGCAATGCCAGCCCAGATAAATTGGTTAAGACGCGGCGCAAAATTGGCTATATTTTTCAGGCGCACAACTTGCACCGCAGTTTGACCGCACTGCAAAACGTGCAAATGGGTTTGGAAGTTCACGGCAATTTGTCGCGTTCCGAAATGCGCGATCGCTCTGCAAAAATGCTAGATTTAGTAGGACTGGAACAGCGGATTAACTATTATCCAGATGACTTGTCAGGGGGACAGAAACAAAGAGTTGCGATCGCCCGTGCATTAGTCAGTCACCCGCAAATTGTGTTAGCTGACGAGCCCACAGCCGCCCTGGACAGCAAATCTGGTCGCGAAGTGGTGAATTTGATGCAGAAACTGGCCAAAGAGCAGGGTTGTACCATTCTGTTAGTTACCCACGATAACCGAATTTTGGATATTGCCGATCGCATTATTAATATGGAAGATGGAAAATTAGCATAAATAGTTATTGGTTATTGGTTATTCGTAACAGCCAATCCTGGGCGATAAATCTCCAAATTTTGCTGATACATTGCTTCTAGTTTCGGCATCGAGGATTCCACAGAACCGCCAAAACGCCGAAAAGAAGGCCAGATGTAAGCGAGTTTTCTGACTGCTGGTTCCAATCGACCCGCTTCTATATCTTCTAAGGCACCTTTTTCTCGGATTAACTCTACAGCTACAAGGTCTTGATTTTCCGGGCTGAAATCCTTGAGACCAAATTTTTTGGCGAACCTGTCCCAAGTGGTACTGAGAAACTGATATCGCCCTGCTGCATCGGAACAAAGTTTTTTGCCGTAGCGGCGGCCACACCTCATTTCTCTGGGATGATCTTGAAAGCTGGCAAATTTAGTGCCTGTGTACTGCGTGCGGTAGCCATCGGGAGTAGCTGTGCCTTCGGCAGTGGCAATCGTGTCCAGAAACGCTTTGACTCGACGATCGCGCCCGATGCTATCCTCTTCTTCGTCTAGTGAATTTCGTGTTGGTGTTTCGGGCTCCGGATCATCCCCGCTGCTATTGTCTTCTTGGTTTGGTGAATCGATGGCTGCAACGGATGGCAGACGTTTTGGGGTGGGCGAAGTTTCTGCCAAGATAGATTGTCTCCACAGTCGGGGAGTCATTCGACCGAAGAAAAAGCACAAACAGATTAAGAAACCCCAAGACAGTTGAAAACGCAGGCGTTTGAAGCGATGCCGGCCCACAACCGGCCACCCATAAAGGGGGAGTGTGGCGGACAAAATTCCGGTTTGCTGGCCGAAGGCGAACAGCGATTTCAGCGCTACCAAGGTTTGCTTGTAGAAACGGGGTGCAAGTTTCCGAGCTCTCATGGCAGCGGCGAAAGTGTGGATATCTGTGAGACTAACTTGTGCCAGCGGTTTTTCTACAAACGCTCTAAAATAATTGGCAGCCTGCCAGCTAAAGCGCCGATGGCGGGGGGATTGGCGCTTTACCCACAGACGAATTAGCTCCTGGTCGGACATAGGGAGCAGATGGCTTCCCAGATGTTCTGGTGAGTACAAAAGTACCTCCTGATATCAGTTCTGGTTGAAATATCCCTGTCAATGGATTGGGGATTGGTTCGGCAGTGGAAATTGGGACTGACGAAAACCTCAAATTTTTCCGTCATCACCCAAGAGTAGGGACAGGGATCAAGATAAAAAGGCTTCAACCAGATCCAGTGATACTACTAAGTGTTCGTTAGGTCAAGTTTATTAGTAAATTTGGCGATCGCATTCAGTCGAAAATTTAGTGATGACTAAGGCCAGACTATCCCAACTGACATCGGTTTCAAGGTAGCCATCGATCGCTTTTTTTCGGCTCTCATATTAAGAATTAAGACCTCTTGCGCTCAGAGTGTGGCGAGGATTCTCGATCTTGGTTGTTGAGCAAATGCTGGCGTTTTGCCTGCATCAGCGAACCGTAGCGGTTAGCCCAAACTTGAGTAAACTCAGCACCTAAAAATAGTATCTGAGCCGAATAATTGATCCAAAGTAAGATAATCACGAAGGAGCCAGCAGCACCGTAGGTAGAGGCGATACCGCTACCTCCGAGGTAAATTCCAATTAGGGATTTGCCGATCGTAAACAACACAGAAGTGATCGCAGCACCAATCCAAACATCGTTCCAAGCCAGATTAACATCGGGCAATAGTTTGTAAATTAAGGCAAAAAGCAGCGTGACGACACCAAAAGAAATGGCAAAGTCCACAATTTGCCAAATGCCGACAGGCAAGTGCAGCAAGCCATTCAACCAATAGCTAACGGCTGCTAAAAGGGCGCTAATTACCAAAGAGACGAGCAGTAAAAAGCCGATACCTAAAATCATCGCAAAAGACAATACGCGGTCTTGCAAGAAGCCCCAGACCCCTCGTCCGGGGGCTGGTTTAACATTCCAAATAGTATTGAGAGCTTCTTTAAGATTAGTAAAAACGTTGGAAGCGCCCCACAAAAGTGTAGCAACGCCAACTAAGGTAGCAATCATTCCCGATTTAGGTTCGGAGGCTTTGACGATCAAGTCTTGGACGGTTTGGGCACCATCTTTGCCGATTAAACTTTGGAGTTGGGCGACGATTTGGCCTTGGGCAGCGTCGGCACCAAAGACTAAACCCGCGATCGCAATCACGATAATTAGCAGCGGAGCGAGAGAAAACACCGTGTAGTACGCTAGGGCTGCTGCTAGGGTGGGCGCTTTATCTTCTTGCCATTCAGTAAAAGTTTGTTTGAGTAGCGATAAGACTGTTTTTAAGTTCACGGTATTTAGTTTAATCTACTTATTGTTCACAAGCAGATTTTACGAAGTCAAAAGTCTTTTGGCATCCGCCACAAGATAGATTTATGGATCGGCAAATTACCTTTTTTCTGTGTTTTGAACGAACCGCGAAGACGCAAAGGGCGCAAAGGAAGAGAAGAGAAAGATTTGACAAGTTTCACTGGCAAGATGTACAGTGAACACTTACGAATACAGCTTAGTGCGGATATCCGAAATGTGTAGTAATAGACCTATCTAAATTGCCAGCTAAAATAAAAGAATTAACCTAAAACATCTATCATATTAGATATCTATTTTGAACAACCTTACTTGCCTAGAAATAGAAGTGGCCGAAACACTGTTGAGATTAGCGATGTTGCTGGGCTTAACTCTCTTAATCGCCTTTTTCGTGGCATCAGAATTGGCATTAGTATCAGCAGACAAGCATCAAATCCGCCAACTCGCGCAGTTGTCCGACTCTCCAAAAACCGCTAAAGCAGCCCAACTCGTCCACCAAGCTCAAAATGACATCCCCCATTACTTATCCGTCACCCAAACCGGCACAACAGCAGGGAGTTTGCTCTTAGGTTGGCTGGGCGAGGGAGCAACCGTACACTGGATAGAACCGTGGATTGACAAATTGCCTCTAGGTCATTTACCTGCTATGCTGACTGCTCATGCGATCGCAGTTCCAGTAGCTTTCATCTTAGTAACATACATAGAGATAGTCTTAGGAGAACTCATCCCCAAAGTATTAGCATCCCACGCCCCAGAACGCACCGCTTTACTGCTGATCCGTCCCCTAAAAATCTGCTCCAACTTGCTGTGGCCGCTGCTGGCAATTCTCAACGCTAATGTACGGCTGCTGACAGGTGGAATTACCCGCCATCAGTCTCCACCTCTCCTATCACCTTCCCAGGCAACTATCGTCCAAAAAGACGCACATTCAGCACTGATTTCTGGGGGATGGGAAGTGACAGAACTCAACAAACAACTGGGATTAAAACTACCAATTAGCGACGCTTATCAAACCATAGCTGGATTCATGATTCACCATTTGGGTAAACTCCCAAATCAAGGAGAGCGATTGTTGTGGGACGAGTTAGAAATAGAAGCAGAAAATGTAATAGAATGCAGTTTAGAAACAGTGCTGATCCGTCAAGTAACTCGTCCTTTATTTAAGACTCAACAGCCAGAACTTGTGTTGAATTGAACTACTACGAGCAAGAACAATAATTACTCAACCCTCTATCTTCTCTTCCCTTCCATACTCTTCCTTCGTGCCCTTCGCGTCTTCGCGGTTCGTTTAAATCCAGAGATTTGAGATTACCAAAAAATCCCAAATCTCAAAAACAGCTAACTTAATCACCCAACAGCCACCTTAACAGCACCCCCAACAAACTGCTCATAATCCGCCAACAACCACGGAGGCAAACAACTATTCGCATCCTCAACCCGCAACTGTCCAGCGCGACAAAACAGCATCGCAGCTAACAAATAATTCACACCTTTAGGTCTTCCAAACCCTTTACTCAACTCAGCAACTAACGAATTAAAAACAGCACGTTCAGTTTCATGCAACGGCTCATTAATAAACCCACTAGCGAGAATTGCTTTATAACCTTTACCGAAATCGCTCCGGTACAAAAGTTCCAGTTGTTCCTCAGAGACACTCAGCCACAAATCAGCAATTTGCTTGCGAATTTCCCGCAAATCGGCTAACACTGGTTCAGCCGTATTGTCTATTTTATAAAGATTGATAGCACCAGTTAATCGAGCCAAAAACTGCGGTAGATAGTCTTCTTTGACTACAGTTTTTTCTGTTTGAGCAAAGGCACTTTCAAAAACCCGGTCATAATCGTCAAACAACCACTTGGGTAAACGAGTATTAGCATCGGGAATCCGCATTTTACCAGGCACAAAATACAACATCGCACCTAACAGAGCATTGATAGCTTGCGGATGCACCAGCCCTTTGCTAATTTCAGTCAACTGCTGCAAAAACTGCTGTTCGGCTTCACTCATTGGTTCTGTTTGCAAGCCACATCCCAGTATTGCTTGATATGCTTTGCGCACTTCGCCTTGATACAAAGTTGCCAATTTTTCTGGCCCAACAGTTAGCCAAAAATCAGCCAATTGTCGGCGAAGTTGGCGGAGTTCCAAAACTACCGATGCGTCTGATGAATCAATGCGGTAGAGATTGACGCATCCTAATAATTGATTGACAAATTGTGGGGATTGAATGTATTTAGCTAGCAACTCAGAACTCGATTCGGAATTCAGACCGTTTTCTGGTTCAAAAACTTGTTCGTAATCGCCGATTAACCAGTGTGGTAAACGGTTTCGAGCTTCTGGAATTCGCATGGTTCCTGGTGGGAAATATAGCATCGCGGCAAGTAAGGCATTGATGGCTTGGGGATGCACCAATCCTTTGCTAATTTGCGTTAATTGCTGCAAAAATCTTTGTTCGTCTTCCATCATTGGTTGATGTTGAAAGCCGGAAGCCAGCAGAATTTGGTAGCTTTTTCCTGAATCGCCTTTGTAGATAGTTTCGAGGTTGTCAGCGGGGATGTTTAGCCAGAAATCGGCTGTTTCTTTGCGGATTTGACGTAGTTCTGAGATTGCTGATATATTGGAGGGATTTGCTTGATAGAGTTTGAGGGTATTCGATAGCCGATCGCCCAAATCAACCACTTTGGGAATGCTATCCTGTAAGATGCGGGATGTTGCTTGGTGGCCAGTTTGCCATTTGCCAAAGAGTTGTTGAAATAATTGTGCGATCGCCCCTGAATATGCCACACTATCAAAACAAGCCGGATTGGCTTGCATTTTCTGCTGAATTTCCTGGCGATAGCGTTGTCGCAGTTGAGGATTAGTGCCGAGAGTCACTGCTAGTTGAATATAAGATGCTTCACTGTTGGTGATTAAATCGGGCATTTGTAATTCCCGCAGCATCGCCGAACCTTGCCGAAACCGCAAAGCATTTCCTTCCACAACCACCGTCGGTAATCCTACTTGCAAAGGATCAATTAACGATGTCGCCCCGGCGTAAGGATAGGAATCGAGATAAACATCTGCTAGCTGCAAAAACTCTTTCACATCCGCGCGAGTTGGCAATTGTTTTACGAACCGCAAACGATTGTTATTCACGCCGTATTTAGCGCAGATAGCATTCAGATTATTGACAAAAGGTGTGGCGGGATAACTGCGAGTCCAAGCCGGGCCAAAGGGATATAAAATCAAGATAGAATCCGGTACTGCTGCTAAAATCTTGACCCAAGTTTCTCTCAATTCCGGCAGAATCTTGTAGAAGTTTGCACCGGAGATAAAAACAGTTGTTTTGTCGTCAATTCCCAGACTTGGGCGGGTAGGCTTAACTGTCGCCACTTCCGATTCCGTTGCATATTTGAAACAAAAACCGCTGCCTTCCATAACGGCTAATTGTTCTCGATATTGTTCTTGATAGCTGGCATCAGGAACCGTATATTTTCCGGCAATGTAGTAATCCATGTGCCTGATTCCCGTGGTAGTTGGGGAACAGAAAGATGTCGTTTGTACCCGCGCCAAACGGTGCATTGCTAGTGAAACCAACGGTTTGTTAACAGCAGTTAAATTCGTACCAAAAAACAGGATATCTAAGTCATCGGCGCGAATTGTTTGGACTTGAGTTGCAAAGTCTGTGGGGAGTGTAACTAGCTTGTCTGCACGACTTTGGCAATACTGTTCTAATGGGTGTCCGTTGGTGTTGAGCGCATAGAGAATAATCTCGAATTGGTCGCGGTTTAAATGCTCGAAAACCGGGATTGTAGCAAAGGTTTCGGTTTGGGGTGTGAAATGGTCGTTGATGATGCCGAGGCGGATTTTTGTCCGATTTTGCGATCGCGCTGGGAAGATACAATCAATAGAACTACCGCGAATTTTGAGCGCAAACTCGATAATATCTGCCCGTTTCGTGTAAATATCGCGCAGCTTGGCAGATGTAAAATACAGCGGGATAAAGTTAGCAGCTTGGGAGAAAAAGAAAGCAATATTTTGCCAAAGTTGGGAATCAGGATTTTTGAAGATATTACTATGAATGTAATTCACCCAGCCCTGGATGAATTGATAGTAATTGTCGGCTTCTCCAACTGTTTGGAACAGGTTGGGGCTGCCAAACATAAATTTGAGATAGTCATTGGCAAACCAGTTGGGAATTTGAGCGCGATCGTACTTAATCTGCAATTGATCGGCGCGTCGGTACAGCATGGCTGCCAGCAGGTAATTGATGGCTTTCGGCTCATTAAATCCTTTAGCAATATTGCCTGCTAATTCGTTGACAAAAGTCTCTTCTGTATCCGTTAGCGGTTCATATTTAATTTCGCTATTTAGCAGTGATTGGTGCACTTTTCCTGCCTCACCTGCATAGGCGCTTGCCAGTTGCTCTGGGGGTAAACCGAGCCATATTTCAGCAATTTTTTGGCGGGTGGGTTGAGTGTCAACATAAACTGATGGGTTAGTTGATTCAGTTTGCGATGTCTTAATTCCGCTAGAAAATCCCGTTGACGGCTGATGAGATTCACCTTTCAATAGTAGTGAAACTATAGCCTCTTTCACTTGACTAGATTGACTGCACTTTAGCAATTCTCTAATTTGGGCTAGCGCACCTTCAAATTCTCCATCACTCAAGAGTTTCTTTGCCGTATCTAAAGCATAGAAAGCATAGTGTTCTCTGGCTAGATTAGATAATTTATCTGCAACCTCCCTAGGCAAATAGGATTTAGAAATTTCAATCGAGCGTCGCACATCAGCAATTAAACCACCAGATTTTACCAAACGAGTATTGTCTGATGAGGAATGTTGGCGATACCAAGCTAGGGGTTGAGGTTCGTACCAAATCGGATAATGCACTGCAATTCGCTTCCACATTTCCCAATCAGAAGCAGCACCAGCTTCAGGGCTAAAACCGCCCAGTTTTTCATAAACGCTGCGTTTAACAACAATGGGAGAAGCTTGTAGACGGCACATCACAATAATCAGTTCTAACCAATCAGTAAGTATACCTGGAGTTTCCCTTTCTAGCCAAGATACCCAGCGCTGATTTCCCACTTCATCTGTGTAAATATGGCGGCAAAAAGCAGCGCCTACACTCGATTCTTTTTCAATCCCTGTTCGCAAGCTGCTGTAAAATCCTGGTAATACAACATCGTCATCATGCAAGATGTGAACCCATTCACCTTGCGCTCTTTGAATGCAGAGATTAAAGATAGCAGTTTGCCCAATATCTTGTTCTGGGTGTCGATAGAAATTAACTCGTCCACCACCTATATTTTTAACAAGTGCCTCCATTTCATCTTGGATAGATTGATTGGAGCAATCGTTAACAACTTCAATTTGAATTTGCTCAGAACTGGGAATTTGTTTGAGTACGCTTTTTAGCGCTTGCTCCAAATATTTTATCCGGTTATAGGTGGGAATCATTACAGACCAAAATGGTCGGTGAATATTCGCAGTAATAGGATGGATTCGCGGAAATGCTTGAGAAATAGTTGGAACCGTGGCAACAGCAGTAACATTTAAAGGTTGTGCTTCTACTCCTGCTAACTGTCGCATCCACTCTTTGACTTGAGTGGTATCTGTCATCTGACTTTTAACTTCTGCACTCAGTAAATTGAAATACGAACTGCGTAAAATTTTCTGGTGAAATCTCTGAACATCTTGAGCTATCTCTCCCTTTAGCAAGTTTTTTCTTGTTAGTTGAGAAAGGTGTACTCGCCAGTGTGATAAACATTTGTTAACAAAACCAATTTTGTAGTAGCTCATAATTCTGAACCACATTTCTACATCAACTAATTGCTGCAATTCTACATCGAATAATCCGACGCGCTCGAACACTTCTTTTTTAATTAAAACTGTGCTCGGTTCTCCTATTTTATTAATTGGATTATTCAAGACATTTGGCTCTGCTAGCAGGACTTTTCCGTCTTGAATTGGTTGTAAAGTAGACCAATTTCGAGAAATTTCTACAGCCCCTCTACCAATTGCTTGGCAAGCCGGATCGGAAACTGCATCTTCTGCTAGCAAAACTCCGCGTCGCGAAAATACTAAACCTATTTGCTCATTCTGTTCTGCTAAATTTACCAATTCGGCAATACATTCTGGTTCCAGTAAATCATCTTGACATAACAATTTAATGTATTTTCCTCTTGACTGAGAAATGCAGTAATTCCAATTTTCAACTAGACCTAATTGACCATGAGTGAATATTTTGAAATCGCCCGAAAACTTCTCTGTAAGTGAATTGGCAATCGCTACTGTTTTGTCGCTCGAACCGTCATCAGAAATAATGATTTCTAAATTGGTATAAGTCTGAGCAATCACGCTCAAAATAGCTTCATCCAGATATTTTTCGCCGTTATAAGTAGGAATGCAAACGCTAACTAAAGGTTGAGTTATTTTAGTTGAGCTTAACTGCCGATGGAACTTCTCAACGCAATGCTGGCTAAAACAAGGGTCATGTTCAATAAATTTATGCCACCTTGCTGTCATCAATGCCGCTGCTGTCTTTTCGATTTCTAACTGAGATTGAATGCTGAGATCAAAAGCCCAACCTTGTAACTCTTGATGCAATACTTTGGCGTGGCTGATATAAACATTTCGATAGCCTTTTGCTATCATTTTTAAACACAGATCGACATCACCATATACAATTGGTAAATTTTCATCAAAACCGCCGATGCTCGCGAATACTTCGCGACGGCACATCAAGCACGCTCCAGTAACAGCCGATACGTTATTCGTAAATCCGATATGTACCAGGTCATCATACTGTACTACTGCATTGCTAATCCCTTTGTAAGCATGACTAGCAATCCCATTAACACCTAGAATAAATCCTGAATTTTGTACAGAATTATCTGGATACATCAGGAGACAGCCTACAGCACCAACTGATTTTCTTTGAGCTTGCTCAACCATTGCATTGAGCCAATCTCCATGCAGTATTCTGGTATCATTATTCAAAAAGAGTAAGTAATCTCCTTGTGCTTTTTCTACACCAAAGTTATTGAGGCGAGAGTAGTTGAATGGAATGTCTAATCTGTAAGATTTAAACTTAGTTGGTTGCTGAGTGCGCCACCTTTCAATAATTTGAGTTGTTTCTAGTTCTACACTGCCGTTGTCAATCACCACAACTTCATAATTAGGATACAAAGTCTGGGTAAAAATTGAGTAGAGGCACAGATTTAAAAGACTGCCAAAATCCCTAGTAGGAATGATAATGCTAACCAGTTTGTCACTATTAATTGCGTAACGGACGGTATAATGACCTGGTAGGTTTTGATGGGGGATAACTTGTCCTGGCTCACCTCTTCTATGAATCGCATCTGTTATGGCTCTGACAGCGGCTTCATAGGCATAAGGTTTGGCATCTTTGGAAGCAGACGCAGATTCGGAGTGAAATCTCCAATGATAGAGGATTTTAGGTATGTGGAATATCTTGTTAGTTTTTTCTGTAATTCTCAAAACTAAATCATAATCTTGACTACCGTTATAAGCATCTCTAAATCCACCTATTTCATTGACTAGCGACCGTCTGTAAGTACCTAGGTGACAAGTGTACATCCGAGATAAAAATGAATCAGGACACCAATCTGGCTTGTAACAGGGAAGAGAGAAATCGTTTTGTTCGTTAACCTTATCTTCATCTGAATAAATCATGTCTGCATCGGGATGCTGATTCAGCAGTTTTACTACTTCATACAAAGCATCTACTGTCAGCAAGTCATCGTGATCTAGCAGGGAGATGAATTCACCAGTCGCGAGTTGCAATGCAGAATTTGAAGTGCGAGATATATGACCGTTTTGACTTCTTAAAACTGCTTTAATCCTAGAGTCTTTTGTCGCATATTCTTCTAATATTTGTTTGACGTGAGGCTTGGTTGAAGCGTCATCAGCAATGCACAATTCCCAATGAGTGTAACTTTGGTTTAGAACAGATTGAATTGCTGCTCTTAAAAACTGTTCTGGTGTATTGTAAACTGGCATTACAATACTGATAAGTGGCTGATAGCTCAACTGAGTCATTACATTCATTCCTGGAAACCTCGGTGTTAATTTCATGTTTTCAATATATTCTCGTTTTGTTTTCAGATGCGATTAATTATGGCACTTGGTAAGCTAGCCAAAATCCATTTCCTACTTTGCTATCGGGGTCTTCCGTGCCTAGTAGTTGCCAATTAATAGTCGGAAGATAGTCATTTTTTGTGCTGAGCTTTTCAAAAAATTTTCTGAGCGTTGTTGAGGTAAATTTCCAGTAATGTCCGCCTTTACCGCCATATAAATTTTCTGCAGGAGCTGTTTCTATCGTCCATTTTTCTTGGTGTGCTTTAACTAACTGATCGTAGGTAGATAGCGGGCGATTATCTCCGACTAGAGCATCGGGCTGGGGGACAATCATCACCACATATCCTCCTGGTTTGATGACTCTTTGCCACTCTAATAAAGCAGATATAGGATCGGGAACGTGTTCAAATACATGGCTGGACAAAACAAAATCTTGGCTTTTGTCTTTGACTGGAATGTTGTCTGCTTCGCCGTACATATCTATTTTTGTAGGTTGCTCCCCCATGTTAACCTGGTTGTCTTGAAACATATCTTCGTCAAACTTGGGAGCAACATTAATTGCATTCACTCCAAAGGGATTGTGCGAGGCTGCTCCGAGTTCTATACCTGAGAGTCCTGTTAATAACTTGAGTGTTGGTTGGTGCAGTGGAAATTTCATGGTTGCTATGCTTGTTTTAGTGGCAGAAACGGTTGATATATTTAGCGCCTAATTAAAAAACCGTTAGTTGCAAAAGTAAATCCAAATTTATTTTCGCGACGGTCATCTCTTTGATAATCATTAGGGTAAAGAGCAAAATATTCTGCCATTGCTTCGTAGGGTCCTTCTTCCCATCCGGGCAAAACGGGGTGTCCGTTAATGTTACTATCTTCAACTATTAAATAATCTCCTGTTTTCAGTAGCGATCGCAACATTTGCATTTCCCCTAAAACGTGATGCTTTTCATGGTTGCTATCCAGAATAGCAAATACCGGTCCGGGAAATTCTCTGCGCAATACTTCTATTCTTTGACCGACTGCTGGAGCGGTGGAAGATGAAAGCATTAACTCAATCCGGGGATGATTTCTAACTTTGGGATGCAGAGATTTATGGTCAATATCTACCGAAAATACTTGAGACTTATCATTAATTTTTTCTAAAAGATCGGCAAAAAATAAAGTACCTCCACCATAAAAACTGCCAAATTCTATAATTAAACTCGGTTTTAAATCCCAAATGATTTCTTGGTAATTCCACATATCAGATGGAGATTTTAGCACTTTAACACCTGTCCAAAAAGTCGTATTCCAAATTTGCTGATTGTAGTACCATAGGTGATAGCGCAGACCGATGTCTGTAGTAGCAAGTGTATTTTTTGATAAGTGATATTTGATTTTGCCTAATAAATATAAAGCATCTGAATTGTCTGGCTGAATATCAAGGATTTGAAAACAAATTAACTCAGCCTGAAAGTGGTCATCCGACTGATATAACTTCGTTGCAGTTGCGATCGCATCTATGAGGTTTTGCATCTGAGTTGAAAGTTAGTTATGTTACCTGTTTTGCCGGCGTTTTTGTTTCGACCGAAGAAGCGGATTGCTCTATCTCAGTTTGCTAGACTAGACAAACACAATCGTAAAGGTTGTCACGATCGCGACGGCCGTCGCTTCAAGGGCTCGCTACCGCTATACAGATTCTGCGGGAAGAAAACAGGAAAAACCAGGCTTAAGTAGCTCCCAGACTGAAGCATCTTATCAGGAGTTAGCGCCATTGGCATCAGTGGGCGATCGCCCTTACCCCCTTGGGCAAGACATTGACAAAGATCAAGTTGTCATGTAAGCACACAAGCAGATGGTTGAAGAAAGCGCCCAAATCTGAAGACGAAGCCCAGCAACGTTTGGTTTCCACCACTTCAAAGGCCCGATCGCCCACAGCCGAGATTCCAGCCAACCAAAAACAAGTTACAATTACGTTAAGATTGATGAACATAAATAAAAATTCCCAAATCACAGGGACTAAAAATTAGGAGATCCACCTCAGTGAATAAACGCTGGAGAAACGCAGGCCTGTACGCACTTCTGGCTATTGTAGTCATTGCTTTAGCAACCGCATTTTTTGACAAACAGCCCCCAAGCCGCGAAGTTTGGAAGTACAGTCAATTCATTCAGGAAGTCGAAGGCAAGAGAGTAGACAAAATCAATATCAGTTCCGATCGCACCAAAGCCCTCGTCACAGCCCAAGACGGCAACAAAGTGATCGTCAACTTGCCCAACGATCCAGAACTGATCAACATCCTGACCAAAAATAACGTAGACATTTCTGTTCTACCGCAAAGCGACGAAGGTTTCTGGGTAAAAGCCCTTAGCAGCCTGTTTTTCCCGATCCTACTGTTGGTGGGACTCTTCTTCCTGGTGCGACGCGCCCAAAACGGGCCCGGCAACCAAGCCATGAACTTCGGCAAATCCAAAGCTAGAGTCCAAATGGAGCCGCAAACTCAGGTCACATTCAGCGACGTAGCCGGCATCGAACAAGCCAAGCTAGAACTCGCCGAAGTCGTGGACTTCCTGAAAAATGCAGACCGCTTCACCGCAGTCGGTGCCAAAATCCCCAAAGGCGTGCTGTTAGTCGGCCCTCCCGGAACAGGCAAAACCCTCTTAGCAAAAGCAGTAGCTGGAGAAGCAGGCGTTCCTTTCTTCTCAATTTCCGGTTCCGAGTTTGTCGAAATGTTCGTCGGTGTGGGTGCTTCCCGCGTCCGCGACTTGTTTGAACAAGCCAAAACCAACGCTCCTTGTATCGTATTTATCGATGAAATTGACGCCGTAGGCCGTCAACGCGGCGCTGGTATGGGCGGTGGTAACGATGAACGGGAACAAACCCTCAACCAATTGCTGACTGAAATGGACGGTTTTGAAGGTAACACCGGCATCATTATTATTGCTGCTACCAACCGTCCTGATGTGCTGGATGCTGCGTTGCTCCGTCCAGGTCGCTTCGATCGCCAAGTAGTAGTAGATCGCCCCGACTTCGCAGGCCGCCTCGAAATTCTCAACGTTCACGCCCGCGGCAAAACCTTGTCCAAAGATGTGGACTTGGAGAAAATCGCCCGCCGTACACCCGGTTTCACTGGTGCTGATTTGTCCAACCTGCTGAACGAAGCAGCAATTTTGGCAGCCCGCCGCAACTTGACCGAAGTCTCCATGGATGAAGTCAATGATGCGATCGATCGCGTCCTCGCAGGCCCAGAAAAGAAAGACCGCGTAATGAGCGAAAAGCGCAAAACTTTGGTAGCTTACCACGAAGCCGGTCACGCCCTAGTCGGTGCGCTAATGCCCGATTATGACCCCGTGCAAAAAATTAGCATTATCCCCCGCGGCCGCGCCGGTGGTTTGACTTGGTTCACACCTAGCGAAGACCGCATGGATTCTGGCTTATATTCTCGCTCATACTTGCAAAATCAAATGGCCGTTGCTTTAGGTGGCCGCATTGCTGAAGAGATTGTCTTCGGTGAAGAAGAAGTGACAACAGGCGCTTCCAATGACTTGCAACAAGTGGCAAGAGTCGCACGGCAAATGGTGACTCGCTTCGGTATGAGCGATATACTAGGCCCTGTAGCCCTCGGTCGCCAACAAGGAAATATGTTCATGGGTCGCGATATCATGGCTGAACGGGATTTCTCGGAAAAAACCGCAGCGGCGATCGACAATGAAGTCCGGTTGTTGGTAGAACAAGCTTACCGACGCGCTAAAGATGTGCTGGTTGGTAATCGTCATGTCCTTAATGCTTTGGCAGATATGCTAGTTGAAAAGGAAACTGTGGATTCCGACGAGTTGCAAAATTTGTTGGCTAATAGTGATGTCAAAATGGCGACTATTGCCTAATTGATTTTGGATTTAATCTAAAGTTTGAAATCGGTAATTGGGGTTATTCTGGAATTGTCCGGGATAGCCCCGATTTTTTTATAGATATCAAATTTCGCGGCCCACCCACTCTGATATCAATTCGGGTTGTACCGGAATGATTTAACCGCGAAGGCGCGAAGGACGACCCCCCCCTGCCCCCCCCAAGGGGGGAAAGAGGAAGAGAAGAGAGAGATTAATACAGGACGATGAAGAGAGTATTTGATATGAAATACTATATAATCACTTGGAGACAGTAAATTCAGTTGATAGAGGTAACTTACTATGGAAGTAGCACTGCCTGATGTTTCTCAAAGCTTTCAAAAAACCAAAGAATTTTTGACGGAAGAATTCGGCAAAGGACTTAATTATACTTCAGAAGAAATAGCACAAGCTAAATTTTCTCTCTCGGAAACTGCTGACAAGGCAAAAGAAGCTCTCACTCAAACTACTAATTCTGCCGTTAATTCTGTTAATCAAGCTACGAACAATGCTTTAAGTAATGTAGCAGAGACAACTAAAAAAGCAACTAATTCTCTATCTGAAGTCGCGAATCAAGCAGTTACTCGTGTTAGTGAAACTACCAACAAAGCTGTTGATGCTGTTTCTCACTCTGCTATAACTGCTAAAGAAACTATTACTCAAACTACTAACTCTGCGGTCAATACTCTGAATCAAACTACTAGCCAAGCTGTAGATAGTGTAACTCAAGCAACAGAAAAGGCTAAGGCCTCATTACAAGATAGCCTCGATCAGGCTGAAAATATTAGCGGCGCGGCTTCAGATGCCATTAAAAATGCGATCTATACTACCGTCAAAGATTGGATGGATTCTCATCCTGTAATCTTATGGTTGGTGAGTCATCCGCTGATGGGGTTAGCAATGCTGCTGTTATTTATATTTATGATATTGGGTTTGTTCCAGGCTTTAGGTAGCTTTTTTACAGAAGCATGGTTATTTATTTTGCAAACCCCTGGAAAATTTATACAAGGGGTTTTCAGTGTCGGCTCTAAATCTGTAAGTAATCTTGGTGGAGTGACGGTAAACTCATTGGTTTCAAGGAATGCGGGATTAAATAATAATTCAGCTTTACAAGTAAGGGGAGTTGAATCAAACAGTTTGGACTCTCAGGAACGACTTGCTAATATTTTGAGCAGGCTTGAGGCAATTCGACAAGAGCAGAGTCAGCTTTTAGAAGAAGTGTCGGCTATTTTAGGCAAGTAATTTAATGCAGTTGCGATCGGGCACTCATGGTAAATTAAATACATCCTGGCTTGCCATCAAAGCCAGATAAATCAAGGCTTGTAGTCGATCGCCCAAAACGCCATGCCCGATTCCGAATTCTCCGATGATTTAAAATGGACACCCGAAGCCAAGGCCAAGCTGAAAAATATTCCCTACTTTGTCCGGGGAAAAGCTCGCGTCCGCATCGAACAGTTGGCCCGCGAAGCCGACACCGAAGTTGTCACAGTGGACTTAGTTGAGCAAGCTCGCATCGAATTTGGCCAATAGGCGATCGCAATGTACCCTAAAGCCTTAAACTATAACTTGCCTCTCCTAATGTTCACAGAGCTACTGAGTCACCCGTGCGGAAAATTGTTATTGCTGGCAACTGGAAAATGTACAAAACTGGGGCTGAATCCCTAGAGTTTCTTAAAGGATTCACCTCCTCTTTGACGGAAACCCCGGAGGAACGAGAAGTCGTGCTTTGCGTTCCCTTCACTTCATTAGCCGTCCTCTCGAAAAATCTGCACGGTGGCCGGGTGCGGCTCGGTGCTCAGAATGTTCATTGGCAAGAGTCGGGAGCTTATACCGGCGAAATTTCAGGGCCGATGCTCGCAGAACTTGGGGTTCGCTACGTCGTCATCGGGCACAGCGAACGGCGTCAATATTTTGGTGAAACTGACGAAACGGTGAATTTGCGCCTGTTGGCCGCTCAGAAGTATGGTTTAATTCCGATTTTGTGTGTCGGGGAAACGAAGCAGCAGCGAGATGCAGGGGAAACTGAAACTCACATTTTCTCTCAGTTGGCACAAGATTTGGTTGATGTCGATCAAACTAAGTTGGTAATTGCTTACGAACCGATTTGGGCGATTGGCACCGGCGATACTTGCGAAACTAAGGAAGCGAACCGAGTTATTGGCTTGATTCGCAGTAAATTGAGCAATCCTGACGTGCCAATTCAATACGGCGGTTCTGTTAAGCCGGAAAATATTGATGAAGTTATGGCTCAACCGGAAATTGACGGGGTTTTGGTTGGTGGTGCTAGTTTGGAAGCTGCCAGTTTTTCGCGCATTGTCAATTATCAGAAAATTGATAATTGGTAATTGCTAAATTGGTCGATGGAAATTCTATCTCCCACTCAAACAAAACTGTTGAATAACTTTATTTTTTAGGCCGCTGCTGCTGATAAACACTCACAACTTTATCCGCATAGGTAGCTGTCGCGCCACTTTTGCAAGCAGCCGATTCACCTGTCATCCACCAACAAGCAGCGCGACGGATAGCACTCAATTCATTATTGTTGCTAGCTTTGTACTCGTCGCGCAGTAAATCTCGTGCTATGCAGGTGACAATTGACTTGGCTTTTGTCGCGTCAGCCTCAAATTGTTGTGGTGTTAAATCTTGTTTGGTGCAGAATTTTGCCCAACGGGAAATATTTTTCGGTAAAACTTGCCATTGACTGTACATTCCATCATTGGGGGTTTGGGGTGGTGCAGTTTGTCGCAGGGCTTCTACGAGAGCCGAAACTTGGGCATCGGTAACTGCTTCGGCTGCTGCTGGAAGTGTTTGCCATCCCAGGCTAATTATCAGGCTGCTTAATAATAGATTGGTTTTGGCGATCGACTTTAACTTCATTTCGCTATGCCCTGTTTGATTTCAACTTGCTTTACTGCCAAAACTTATACTATTTGGACTATCGACTGCCTCTGTCTTGAGCATGATTTTCTCTCTGAATTCAAGATGTCTGGCTGTACAGCAATTCTGTTTTCAAAGCTGCTTCTACTATTTGATATTCGGCTTTAACTTTTTCTAAAACCCCATCGGCTTTTGCAGACAAAGACTGGTTGGCATTTGTCGCCATGCGCCCCATTAATTCTAGTTCTTCGCAAAGCTCAAATAATTGAAAAGCACCGAGAGTGCCGCTAATCGACTTTAAAGAGTGAGCAGCCTGCCGCAAAGCGAGCGGATCGGCGTTTTTTACAGCCCCAGAGATACTCGTTAGCAATTGGGGGGCTGTTTCGATGTAAATGTCGATCGCCTCTTCTAAAGCTTCTACTTCTCGCAGTCCCTCAATAATTTTGCGACTCAGGGAGTTCTGATTGTCTGACGGGACTTGGCATACTAAAGATGGAGTAGGCACAATGTTGGGCTGGGGAATTGTCAGTTGTTGCGGTTCGGCAACAGTCACATTCGATCGCACTTCTAATTGATTTGTAACCTCGATCTCTTCAGCATTTGAGTTAACAGAAATCATCGATTGCCACCGCTCAAACTCGATAGGCGATCGAGATTTACAACTCTTCAAAACTCGAACCAGTTCCTCAATTTCGATGGGTTTGCTCAAATAATCATCCATTCCGGCAGCGATGCACTCTTCGCGATCGCCCCGCATCGCATTTGCCGTCATTGCCACAATCCAAGGTTTGGCAGCATCATCCCATTCTTGACAAATCAGCCGCGAAGCTTCCAAGCCGTCCATTTCCGGCATTTGCATATCCATCAATATCACATCGTAGGGCTGGCGGCGCAAAGCTTCCAAAACTTCCTTGCCATTTCCCGCCACATCAGCGCGATAGCCCATCCGCTGCAAAATCTGTAAACCCACTTTCTGATTCACCAAATGATCGTCTGCCAACAAAATCCGCAGTGGCAACTCCTGGGCAATCATGGGGATACTTTTGGATAAACTGCCGCTACTGCGCTGCACTCTCACTTCACTGCTCGATTCCCCAAAAATATTGATTAAAACATTATAAAGTTGGGATTGTTTGATCGGCTTGTTCAAAAAAGCAGCAAAATTCACCTGCTGCATCACCGGAGAGTTAATTTCCTGCCTACCCATAGAAGTTAGCATGACTAAGGGCAACTGTTCCCCCGACTCTAACCTCCGAATTTCTGCTGCTAAAGTCAACCCATCGATTTCCGGCATTTGCATATCCAAAACCGCTAAGTCAAACTTTTCTTGGGCACTGAGCCAATCTAAGGCTAAAGTAGCAGAAGCAGCCGCGATCGGCACCATTCCCCAAGACTGAGTTTGGAGAGTCAAAATTTGACGGTTAGTAGCATTATCATCGACAATTAAAACTCGCTTTCCTGCTAATTCTGGTTGAGAATTGCTTAAATTAATGGGCAAGGAATTATGGCAGCATCTAGCGATTGTCGTGCAATAAAAAGTAGAGCCACTGGATTTTAAATGATTAGTTGGAGTATCAATTTCATTTAATTCTGCTCCTTCGCCATTGTCTCCCAATTCCAGATTCAAAACTGTCGGTTTAAAATCTTCGGGAGGATTGCCAGCTAAATTGCCCCTACTTTCCACCCACATCCTGCCACCCATCATTTCGGATAAACGCTTACTAATTGCTAAACCTAATCCAGTACCGCCGTAGTGGCGGTTGGTAGAAGAGTCAACTTGACTAAAAGATTTAAACAACCGATCCATGCGATCGGCTGGAATACCAATACCAGTATCTTTTACCGCAAATTGTATTTCGTAGATTTGGTCAATTTGTGATTCTTCGCTATCAAATGCTGACTGTGGTTTGGAACTTGGCACAAGTCTGGGCATTTTTTTGGCAGTACAGGATAGCACCACTTCTCCCGCTTCAGTGAATTTAACGGCATTACTGAGCAAATTGATTAAAATTTGCCTCAAGCGGGTGCTGTCGCCGATCGCAGTTACGGGCACAGAACTGTCTATAAAATAAGCCAATTCCAATTTTTTTTGTGCCGCCCTAGCAGCTACCAAGTCCAGAGATTCCTCAATGCAGGTGCGGATGTCAAAGGGATGCTCCTCCAAGTCCAATTTACCCGATTCAATTTTGGAGAAATCGAGAATATCGTTAATCAGAGTTAGCAAAGCATCGCCACTGCTGCGGATAGTTTCCACAAAATCTCGTTGTTCCGAGCTTAAGCGGGTATCCAGCAGCAAACCTGTCATCCCGATGACTCCATTCATGGGAGTACGAATTTCGTGGCTCATGGTTGCCAAAAATTCACTTTTGGCTCTCGTGGCTGCCAGTGCTTCGTCCCTGGCTTTTGCTAAATCAATGCCCGCTTGCTGGCGTTCAAGTTCGCTACCTACCCACTGAGCCATCAGTTTCACCAATTCTCTGTCTACCACTCTGAAAGGTTCTGTCATGGGATGAGCACTCCAGAAGCAGAGAGTACCGTAGACTTCCCCAGCCACCATGACAGAGATGCCCATGTAGGCTTCTATGTTGAAAGCCAGGTCATTATTGAATTTGCGCTCCGATGTGTTGAAGGCCAAGCACAAAAACTTCACCGACTCGAAGTGCAGCGGTTCTTTTGACTGGGCTGTGGCCACGCAGAAGGTTTTTTCTAAATCATAGATTTGTCCTTTGGCGATCGACCCATCGGGACACTTTACAGCCATGATTTGATAATTGTTACCTTCAATTGCCGACAAAATTCCCACTTCCAGCCCGAACTGTCTGCATCCCATGGTCAGCAGTTCTTGGAGTCGCAAATCGAAGGTTGAGAGGCGATTTAGCGGGTCTGTGCGGGGTGCTGACGTCACTTGATACAGAGCTTTAATGGCTGCTTCGCTTTCTCGCAGTTCTTGTTCTGTTTGCTTGCGGAAGCTGATGTCGCGGGAAATCCCAATAATTTCTTGAACAGTCTCTGTTTCAGGATCGCGGATGGTGCGACTGGTAGTTTCAAACCAGATATATCGGCCATCTTTGCGACGGACACGGTAGCTGAGGGTGTAAGTCACTGGCAGCGCCATCAATTTCGCGTGGGCTTTAGATAGCTTTTCTACATCCTCTGGATGGAAATAATTCTTGGGGAACTTGCCGATCAGTTCTTCTGGTTGATATCCCAGCAAAGCGTTGCAAGCGGGCGATACGTAAACAAAAACACCTTTGGAGTTGTGTCGGCTGATCATGTCCGTTGAGTTATCCGCCATCAACCGATAGCGGTCTTCGCTTTCATTGCGTTCGATTTGAGAATTGCCCAAGGCTTCTAGCATTTGGTTGATCGTCTCTGCTAGGCTGGAGAGTTCATCTGCTCCGGGCATATGAACGCGCAAGTCTGGGTCGCCATTGGCCGCTATGTTGTTGACGCTGATACTCAAGTCTTGCAATCTTGCTAAGACCATTTTTTCTAATAATATCAGTGCGATCGCGCTAAATACTAAACCTACGGCCAATATCGATAGAGTAAACAGTTCTAAGGTGGCTTGACCTTGGCTATAGATTACTCGGTCTACTTCTACTCGCAACATCAGTGCTAGATTGCCGTGGATGTCCCGAATCAGGGCGTATCCAGCAACTAAGCTTTTGCTAAGCGGCTCAACTAAAATTTCTACTGATTTGAGGTTGGAAATTATGATTTTGAGCTTTTCCAATTCTTGCTGGGACTGAACTATCTTTTGAGTTTCTGGCCCATAGTAGCTGGTCGCTCCGACTTTAAAATCTAAAGTTGGCAATCTAAAGTCTACGGACAAGTGAGTCAGTTCTGAGAGTAATTCGATTTCGGTGTTGTCGAGATACCGTGCCAGAATCAGAGTCCCGCGACGGGGGCCGATCTCGTTGCTATTGAGAATTGGCTTGGAGCTAATCAGCAAGGTGGCTTCTGGGATGGTGATCACCCCTGTTTTGATCGATGGCATCCCATCCCCCCCATCTGCCCCAGGCTTTAGCAACGCCGCCGTCAGATGCTCTTGTAAGCTTTGGGGAATCGGGGTCTCGGCTTGGGATTTCAGGTCGAAACCTTTACTGAAAACCACACGCCCCTCTGCGTCTAGCACCATCAATAAATTCAGCCTTAAGTAAACAAATGTAGCATCTACGAAATTTGATTTGACAAAATCCTGACTATGGGTATTGACGAAGGAGTAGGTGTCATCCCACTCGGCATAATCTCGTGCGCTAGTATCTAAATTCGATAAGTCATCATCTAAAGCATCCAAAGCCCGCGCTACATCCTGACGGACGTACTGCGCCTCTAGATTATGGAAATCGTGCAGCAAAATGGTTGATGCCGTCGCATACAGCACCACAATCAGGCAAATCAGAGCTGCACCAACAATTAATAGTGTTTTTTTTCGGAGTTGCATCGGGTTGCCCTCCTCAAGATGCCAGGAGGAAAATTTCCTGGGTCTGTTTGAAATGTAAGTCGTTTAACATTGTATTGGGATGACCTGCGTATTTTAACTGAGCTTGGCACATATGCAGCAGCCATTGCTATACCTTAATATTCTGGATTTCACCAAAAATAATCAATCTAGTATGTGACATACTCCCACGTCAAGCCGAGTACAGCTATGACGTGGGCATCTTTGCAGCCCTACTAAGGGTATACAAAATTTCCTTTATGGTACTGTCATCCATAGTTCCTACTATAGAAAGATTCCCACC